>JAYTDB010000036.1:0-1520 GCA_043736135.1 Rickettsiales bacterium | reverse complement strand
TGGTTATTTGCGGTTGAGTTCGGCCGCAAAATCGGTCAGTACTTTTTTTAGCTCGTCATCTTCGATTTCTGCTAGGCAATCGGTGTTAAATGTTGTGGTTGTTTTCTTGCTGGCCGCTTTGGGTTTTGCGGTGGGTGCGCGGCTTATCAGCGTTTGTTCCAGCATGATGCGGGCAACGGCAGCATAGCCAAAATACATGGTGAGGCGCTCAATCAACATCGGCACCATATGTTGCAACGTCAGTGCATATGCGCCCTCGCAGGCGACATATAATGTGCCGCCGCTATTTTTATCTTTAGGGAATTGTAGGCGTATCGGCGCACTGTAGGCAGCGATGTCATTGCCGACAATTTGCGGCCATTCGGTAATCAGCTTGCTGGCAGCTGCGCCTTGCGTTTTGATGATAGGGCGCAACACGGGATCCACACAGCTTTTGAGCGTTTTTGAAAAGAGCGAGTAACGACGTTTTTCCGAAGGGTCATGCGGCATTTTCGAGCCATGATTTAATCGGTTTAAAGCTGCGGCGATGATGGTCAGTAATGCCATGAAGTGCGATGCCATCTTGGTGTTTTTTCGTGCCGTAGCCGGCGTTTTTCTCCCAGCCATACTGCGGGAATGCTTGCGCAAGTTCGCCCATCATGCGGTCGCGCGTGACTTTTGCGATGATGCTGGCAGCGGCAATCGACAGGCTTTTCGCGTCGCCACTGACAATCGCAACCGCTTTGCAGTTAAGCTTGGGCGGTTGATTGCCATCGATAAGTGCGATGTCTGGCTGTTGGGAAAGCCCAGCCACTGCGCGCTGCATCGCGAGTTTGGTTGCACCCAAAATATTAAGTGCATCAATTTCTTCAACCGACGCCATGCCGATAGCAACATCACAATGCTGCATAATCGCATCAAATAAAATATCACGTTTGGCGGCGGTCAATTTTTTGGAATCATCTAAGCCCGCAGGAATATGCGCGGGATTTAAGATAACGGCGGCGGCGGTCACTGGGCCTGCCCACGGGCCACGCCCTGCCTCATCAACACCTGCAATTGTGCCCTCATAGCTGTTTTCGTATTGCAGGGAAGGGGGCATATGGTTACCTTGTGTGCTTTATCCCGAGCGAAGTCGAGGGATCTTTCGCAGTGTTGTATCGACAAGATCCTTCGACTACGCTCAGGATGACGAAAATTATCCCTTACTATAGCGCGGCCACTCAAGATTCGCAAGCGAGGCGAGGGATTTTTTTATGTGGATGGGCTAAGCTGCTTTACAAGGAGGGACTGCCACCACCATCTTTGCCATCTTTTGAAGATCTAGGTTTTAATCTATCAATAGCAGAACCTAATGTAACTGTTTTAGGCTGCCCATCTTCACCTTTGTAAGTAAAAGTTTTGGGCTTTCCTTCTTCGCCAGGCTCTGGATTTATTAAATGGTTAAACAAAGCTAAATTAAATTTTGGGTCTCTTGATGCTACCTGCATGCCGCGGCTAAAAGGCACCGTTTGACCAGAGGGAATCTCTCCCCATCCGTC
>JAYTDB010000035.1:0-2429 GCA_043736135.1 Rickettsiales bacterium | reverse complement strand
TTTTCTTTTTTCTTATCGGGCTAGAAATTAAACGTGAAATATTGCGCGGCGAATTATCCACCCGCAGCAAAGCGCTACTACCCATCGCGGCTGCCATAGGCGGCGTGATGGTTCCCGCGCTCATATATAACTATTTTAATGCGGGCAGCTATGCCGCAAAAGGCTGGGCGATTCCCGCCGCAACCGACATCGCATTTTCACTGGGCGTGCTATCGTTATTCGGCAGCCGCATCCCCACATCGCTCAAAATATTCCTGATGGCGCTTGCGGTTATTGATGATTTAATTGCGATTGTTATCATCGCCATATTTTATACAGAGAGCCTTAACTTGCCTGCACTTGCCGCAGCTGGCGTGGCCATTGTTGCACTTTGGTTCCTCGCAAAACGTAACAATGCAACACTACGGCCAATGATATTGGTAGGCATATTGTTATGGGCGGCGATATTATTGAGCGGCGTACACGCCACCATTGCCGGTGTAATTCTTGGGCTAATCATGCCGATGCGGCATAATCATATGCTTATTAAAAAACTCCATAGCCCAGTTGCTTTTGGGGTGATTCCGATATTCGCATTCGCCAATGCGGGTTTATCGCTCAGCAATATTTCAACGGAAGCCCTTATGCAGCCCGTGAGTATCGGCATTATTCTTGGGTTACTTATCGGAAAACCACTCGGTATTTTTGCTACAAGTTATATTCTCATCACCCTAAAAAAAGCGACGCTTCCAAATAAAAGCTCTGCTTTGCAGCTACTTGCCGTCAGCATGATTGCAGGTATTGGCTTTACCATGAGCCTATTTATCGCCGCGCTCACATCCAGCCAGCTTGAATTCAGCCAGCAGGCAAGGTTGGGAATTATCGCTGGCTCATTATGTTCTGGTGTTCTTGGTGCTTTTTTGCTAAAACTTGCCTGCAGATTCAGACATTAATCATAGATTAAACTTTTGTATCTATGCTGCACTGCAAGGAGACCTGATGTTGTCACGCGCATTACCCATTTTACTAGCCTTATCGCTCGGTTGCAGCGCCTGTGCTGGTGGGCAAAAACACAATGAGTGGGACGATATTGACTATACGGGTGTATATAAGCGCGCTGAAAAACGTGAATCCGATAGCAGCTACAAATTACCGCCAACCGTGCGCGGCTGCGTCGATGATGATTTATATAATTGCAAATAATTTTTCTGTCATGCTCCTGCGCAAAGCGCGAGCAGTATCCATTTCAACAATGCTGAGATCCTGCTCGATTTGCAAGCAAATCAGCAGGATGACGGGCTATAATCAGCGCGTGATGTCGTCCGCGATGGCAAGCTTGCTATTTCCTTCTAACGCGCGATAAACCTGCACATTTTCAAGCACACGCTGCACGTAATTACGTGTTTCAGTAAATGGAATTTTTTCCATCCAATTAATCGCTTCATACAAATTATTATTCGGCGAACCGAATTGCTTTAGCCATTTTTGCACATTACCTGGCCCCGCATTATAGGCGGCAATCGCTTTGATATACGAGCCATCATACGCATTCACCATGCGCCCAAAATACAGACTGCCAAGCTGCATATTATATTCTGGCGTGAATAATTTTTCTTTGTCGTAATCCAGATCATTTTTCTTCGCGGTTTCTTTCGCTGTGCCAGGCAGCAGCTGCATCAGCCCAAGCGCGCCTGATGGGCTGACTGCCTGCGGATTAAATTCGCTTTCCTGACGGGTGATAGCAAGGGTGAGGGCGCGTTCAATCGGCCAGCTCTTATCGGTATCCAAACGCGGATAACCCACATTTTTGAGTATCACGCCTTGGTTTTGCGCTTTTTTCGCGGCCTTCACACTGATATGCGGCGCGTTTAACTCATGCCCTAATTGCGCGACAGTCAACGTAGCATGCTCATTTTTTATATTCTCAATAACATAATCAATTAAACGCGAAGCAAGCTTCAATTCGTTCATTTGGATACAGAGCGCGATGGTTTGTTTGAGGTCTTCAGGCAACCCTTCGTCCGACTCATAAAAAGCCAAACTTGGCTCGTCTGGCAGCGATAGAGTGGGGCTGGAAGAAAGCTCTGCTAAGGCTAGTTGACCGTAAAATGTCGTCACATATTGCGAAGCGGTTTTGAACCATTCTTTCGCGGTATTTGCATCATTCATTTTTTTTGCCGCACGCGCCGCCCAATATGCCGCACGCGACTTGCTGACGGGATATTTTACCGTATCAAACATGCGATAAAACGCTTCGTAACCCGCTTTTGCGTTGCCCGCGAATTCCAGCTTTATCCAGCCATCCAGCCATAACGCATCAGAAAGAGCCGCCGCACTCACTTGGCCGTGATTCGCAAGCAATCGTGCTGCCAGTCCATAATTCTGCTCAGCCACTGCGCGACGCACTTCCACTCCGCGATATTTCCACCATTTTTCTGGATAAGGGACAT
>JAYTDB010000034.1:0-7280 GCA_043736135.1 Rickettsiales bacterium | reverse complement strand
ATATCAAAGACCCGAGCTACTGGTCTCAAAGCGTTAGAAGGGGAAATATCCTCCTAAAGCAGGGGCATTGCGTATCAGCTATTTGCCACCCGCGTCAATAAAAAAAAGCCCCCAGAATCTCTGGGGGCTTAATTATTAGCAATTAGGCTATTTATTCAGCAATCATTTCGCCGTGCTCAGTGATATCCAAGCCTTTTTCTTCTTCTGCATCCGTCACGCGGAGTGGAGTAAGCAATCCAACCAGCTTGATGATGACAAATGTACCCACGATGCTATAAGCAGCAACAGTTACAGCCGCAATCATGTTGGCGGTGAATAAATCACTGCCACCATTCAGCAAGCCATCAGCACCCGCAGAGTTCACTGCTTTTGATGCAAGTAAACCTGTTGCAATCGTACCGATTGTACCGCCAACACCATGGCAAGCAAACACGTCGAGCGTATCGTCGATTTTGAATTTGCCTTTAATCATACGTGCTGCAAGATTACAAACAACGCCTGCAACTGCACCAATACCCAATGCAGAAGTCGCTGTTACAAAGCCCGCCGCTGGAGTGATAGCAACCAAGCCTGCAACTACGCCGATGCAACCACCAACAGCCGTTGGTTTGCCATCTTTCATGCTGTCAACAGATGTCCATGCAAGCAACGCAACTGCAGCCGCAAGGAAGGTGTTCACAAACGCTTGTGAAGCAAGACCGCCAGCAGTAAGCGCCGAGCCAGCGTTAAAGCCGAACCAGCCGAACCAGAGAAGCCCTGTACCGAGTACAATCATACCAATGTTATGTGGTTTAATTGCAGCACCAAAATCACGGCGTTTGCCAAATAGCAACGCAGCAACTAATGCCGAATAACCAGCAGTCATGTGAACCACATAACCACCCGCGAAATCAAGCGCACCTTTGGTGAACAACCAACCCGTAGAAGACCACAACCAATGCGCCACTGGAGAATAAACAGCAAGACTCCACAATGTCATGATAATGATCCACGCTTTAAAACGAATACGTTCAGCGAACGCACCCGTGATAAGCGCTGGCGTGATGATGGCGAACATCATCTGGAATGCCATGAAAAGGATGTATGGAATTGTTGCATTGCCATCAACCGGTTCTTGGCCGACGCCTTTAAGCATCCACATCGACAAATCGCCGATAAAACCATTACCCGCACCGAAAGCAAGGCTGAAACCAGCAATCACCCATATTACACCCACAACAGAAAGTGCTATAACGTTTTGGTATAATGTTGATACCGCGTTTTTGCTACGAACCATGCCCGCATAGAAGAATGCAAGACCAGGTGTCATGAGTAAAACCAAGGCAGTAGAAATCAGCATCCAAGCCGTATCACCACTATCTACACCTGCGAATGCGGGAAATGGCAGCATAGCGAGCGGCAGCATCGTACATAATTGTTTTTTTGATAATTTCATAATTTGTCCCCAATATATTATGTTGAGACCAGTTGTTTGGTCACGAGCAATAAAACAGGAAATATTTAATGTTTGTTTAATGATTAGGATGTTGTGTATAGTGCGTTGCAGCAAAACATGGGGCATACGTGATTTCAATTAGTGATAATGCAATAATTCTGCGCCTGAAGAAACATGGTGAGGCAAGCGCCATTATGCAAATGCTGACGCGTGAACACGGTGTTTATCATGGCGTAGTACGCAGCGTCACGGCAAAAAACAACCGCGGCATTTATCAATCTGGCAATATTATTTCTGCTAATTGGAGTGCGCGCATTGCGGATCATATCGGCAGCATTAAAGGTGAGCTGATTCAGGCCAATGCAGCCCATATCATGCAATCACAGTTGGGACTCGCGGTATTATCATCGCTGTGTGCGCTCTTAGTATCGGCACTCCCCGAACGCCATGCGTACATCAATCTCTATGAAGCAACAGAATCGTTGCTTGCCATTTTGACCAATGGCGATGAAAAAAAAATTCTGCGTACCTACGCGCAGTTTGAATTATTATTATTATCCGAATGTGGTTTTGGGCTGGATTTAGAGAGTTGCGCCGCAACAAACACCACCGAGGACCTTATCTATGTGTCACCCAAATCAGGACGCGCGGTATGCCGCGATGCGGGCGAACCCTACAAAGATAAGCTACTAAAAATGCCGCAACTCTTTAAAACCTTCCCCCTTGAGGGGGGAAGGTTGGATGGGGGTGCGCTAAAGGAGCACTCAAGAGAACTAAGAAAAAACCAAACTGATGCCGAAAAAGAAATTTGGCGGATACTATCTAGACAGCAGATGGATGGCTATAAATTTCGCCGTCAGCACCCGATGGGACATACATATATCGTTGATTTTATTTGTCTAGAACAACGTCTTATTATCGAGCTGGATGGTGGGCAACACGCTGAACAAATTGAGTGTGACACAAAGCGAACCGCATTTTTGGAGGCGGAAGGCTATAAGGTATTACGTTTCTGGAATA
This sequence comes from Rickettsiales bacterium, assembly GCA_043736135.1. Classification (GTDB taxonomy): domain Bacteria; phylum Pseudomonadota; class Alphaproteobacteria; order Rickettsiales; family SXRF01; genus JAYTDB01. Next base: position 4,825 of record JAYTDB010000034.1, on the reverse strand, counting down.
ATGATGTGTTATCAAATATTGAAGGGGTTTGGAGCATAATAAGAGCTACCATATTAACACCCCCACCCAACCCTCCCCCCTCAAGGGGGGTGGCTTTTAGTAAAGCTCCTTTATCGCAAAATGAGGATGATATTATAACCGCCCTCACCCTTACTGGCTATTTTTTGGAACATTGGCTATTTGAAGCGCACCATAAAAAAACGCCACTGGCGCGGGAACGGCTCGTAAAAATGCTTTACAACCAAGGATAGCTGGGGCATACAGACGCAATGGCTAAAACACCTAACAAACCCGCCCCGCAGCAAATCCAGATCGTTCCTTTCCGTGGAACGCTCGAGGAAAAGTATCTTGCTTACGCACTTTCTACCATTACTTCCCGTTCGCTGCCCGATGTGCGCGACGGCTTGAAGCCAGTGCATCGCCGCTTGCTTTACGCAATGTTGCAACTGAAGCTCGATCCGAAATCTGGCTATAAAAAATGCGCCCGCGTGGTTGGTGATGTGATGGGTAAATACCATCCGCATGGCGATTCATCTATTTATGAAGCGATGGTGCGCCTCGCTCAAGCATTTTCTGTGCGCTATCCGTTGGTCGATGGTCAGGGTAACTTTGGCTCGATTGATGGCGATAACGCCGCTGCGATGCGTTATACGGAAGCCCGCCTGACCGATATCGCGATGGCACTGATGGAAGCGATTGATGAAGACGCGATTGATTTCAAACCAACCTATGACGGTTTGGAAGAAGAACCGCTGGTCATGCCATCCGCCTTCCCTAACCTGCTTGCCAACGGTTCTGAAGGTATTGCCGTTGGTATGGCAACCTCAATTCCGCCGCATAATGTCGGCGAGCTTTGCGATGCGCTATCGTATATTATTTCCTATCCAGATTGCACTACTGCGCGTCTGATGAAATTTGTGCAAGGCCCCGATTTCCCGACGGGCGGCACGATTGTTGAAACCGAAGCGAATATTCTTTCTGCTTATGAAACAGGTCGCGGTGCTATCCGCGTACGTGCGGTGTGGGAAAAAGAAGAGCTGTCGCACGGCATGTATCAAATTATTATCACCGAGATTCCGTATCAGGTGCAAAAAGGCCGTTTGATTGAAAAAATTGCGGAATTATTCAAAGAGAAAAAACTGCCATTGCTCGGCAATATTCGTGATGAATCAGCCGAAGATATTCGCCTGATTTTTGAACCCAAAAACCGCACGGTTGATCCAGATACGCTGATGGAAGCACTCTACAAGATGAGTGATTTGGAAATCCGTTTCAACCTGAACCTAAATGTGCTGGACGCCGATGGTGCGCCGCGCGTGATGAACCTTAAAGATATTCTGTTCGCCTTCCTTGTTCACCGCATGGAAGTGCTCACGCGCCGTACGAATTATCGCTTGGCAAAAATCGCTCATCGCTTAGAGGTTTTAGGCGGACTCTTGATCGCTTACTTGAACTTGGATGAAGTTATTCGCATCATTCGCGAAGAAGACGAACCGAAGCCGGTCATGATGAAAAAATGGAAGCTAACCGATGTACAGGTTGAAGCCATTTTGAATATGCGTTTGCGTAGTTTGCGTAAATTAGAAGAATTTGAAATTCGCCGCGAGCATGATGAGCTTTCCAAAGAACAAAAAGAATTAAATGCGCTTCTAAAATCAGAAGAAAAGCGTTGGCTGAAAATTGATGATGAGATTAAAGAAATCAAAGCCAAATTCGGGCAAAAAACGGTTCTCGGAAAACGCCGTACTGCCTTTGCGGATGCACCGATTGCGCGCGTGATTGATATTGAAGCGTTTGTTGAAAAAGAACCAGTAACCGTATTGCTTTCCAACATGGGCTGGGTGCGTGCGCTGAAAGGTCACGTCGCCGATATATCGGATGTAAAATATAAAGAAGGCGATGAGGAAAAGTTCCAACTCTTCGCGCAGACGACTGACAAATTGTTGTTGTTTGCATCAGATGGTAGGTTTTATACCCTCGCCGCCGACAAACTTCCGCGTGGCAAAGCCGTTAGCGAGCCTATTCGTTTGATGTTAGATATGGAAAACGATGTCGAAATCGTATGCGTGTTACTCTACAAAGAAACCGAAAAACTGCTGGTTGCCGCAAGCAATGGCAAAGGCTTCATCGTTGAAGCCACCGACGTTATCGCGCAAACGCGCAGCGGAAAACAAGCACTGAACTTAGTCACTGGCTCGAAAGCCGCATTCTGCAAAGTGGTGGACGGCGACCATGTGGCAGTGATTGGCGACAACCGCAAACTATTATTGTTCCCAATCACGCAAATTCCACCGATGAAAAAGGGTCAAGGCGTCACGCTGCAAAAATATAAAGAAGCGGGAATGTCAGACGTAAAGACCTTCACGTTGAAAGACGGATTATCGTGGCAGCTCGGCGGACGTGTACGCACCGAGATGGACTTAAAGCCATGGCTCGGCAACCGCGCTGATGCTGGGCGCTTACCGCCTACTGGTTTCCCGCGTGACAACGTCTTCGGGCTGTAAATGACTACGGTGGGAAAAACCACAACCGTCAGTTTTTGTACCACCTGCATGGGACGCTTAGAGCATTTAAAGCAAACACTCCCCAAAAATATAGCCGATAACCGCGACTGTGAGGGAGTACAGTTTGTTGTTTTAAATTATGGTGGCGAAGCTGAAACCGAGAATTGGATAAAAGATAATTTTCAATCCGAAATCGCCGATGGCACGCTCAAATATATATCCTACCCTGCCGCTCAACACTTCAACATGGCACATGCAAAAAATATGGCACATCGACATGCGGATGGTAACATTGTGTGCAATTTGGATGCAGATCAATTCACGGGAAAATCCTTCGCTCATTTCTTGATAGATGAAATGGGAGTGACGCCGAAGCTCTCTAAAAAAGTATATATGCGCCATGATCCAATTGATATTGTGCGGTTTTCGCCGCAACAGCAATCAGCTCTTGGGAAAATAGCCCTTCATAAGGCTGACTTTGATGCGGTGCGAGGCTATGATGAATCCATTGTTGGTTGGGGCGACGAAGATAGAAATTTTTGTGCCCGCCTTACCGCACAACGTTTCCTACGCCCAATTCCAATAGAGACCGAATATGCACAGGGTATTTTACATTCAGATGAGATGCGTTTAGAGAATTATTCTCCCGAGGCGCAAGAAGCATCACGCGCTCGCTTATCACGCAATGATAATACAAAATCCACATGGGTACGAATTGCGGGAAAAGGTGCACGATTTGGTAGGGACATTATCAATGCAGTACGCCATGCCCCAATGAATGTGAGCGGATTTGGTGAGGGTGAAGTCACTATCAATTTTTCAGATATACCGACAAGCCTTCCATCTCCGCCTATAAAGCACTCCGCGCTTTCTCATTAATCCCCGCTAACCACGCCTTCCCTGCTTGATTATCAAGGAAATGCACAATCGCAATCACCACGCGGCGATCAAAATTCGTATCCACATTATTCATTAGGAATTTGCTCGCATCCTCATGGCTAATGGCATGACGCCAGCTACGCGGGCTAATCATACCAACATACGCATTGACCACCGCCAGAATACGCGCAGGCAGCAAAATCGCATCGCCTTTTATGGAAAGCGGGCCTGAGCCATCCCATTTTTCTTGCCACTGACGAAGCGTGTCATACACAGGGCCTTCAAAGGGAATATTTTTGACCAGCTCAGCCGCATCATAAACCGAGTCGTGAATCACCTTGCGCTCGTCATCTGATAATTTATCGGTTTTTGTGAGTAGCGCGCGCGGCACAATGATTTTACCCACATTCATCAAGCTACCTGCAATTTGCGCGGTTTCCGTAGTGATGGCATTTTGCCCCATTTCACTCGCCACCGAGCGTGCTAATTGCGATACCAGCAACGAATGATTGGCCGCAAACGGATCGCGACGATCCACCAGCTTTACCAATGTCTGCACAAGGCTTTGATTGATTTTGATGCGCTTCTCACGCTCATTAATTGCATGGCTAATATCTTGCTCCAACACCAACACACCCGATGTCGATGGCTCAAATTCGGTCGCAGGAATATGCGCAACCGGAACGTAAGCTGATTGCACGGTCTTTGTTTGGCCATTTTTTTCCAGATGAGTGGTGGCAAAGCCAATATGCTGAGTACGAAGACTAGCTTGGCATTGCTCGATAATTCCTTCTGTCGCCCCTGCCCCGCGCACGTCACGAATATTTTTACCCGCAAGGCTTTCTAGCTGCATCCCTGCGCCATCCGCCATCGCCTGATTGGCAAATTTTATGTGGTGCGCTCCATCTAATATATAAATAGGCTCTGGAATATTATCGGTCACCAACCGCAAAATATCTTCCTGCGCTTGCGATTTTTCTGCCATGCGGCGGAAGTAATGCGACATCATCAGCGAGCGTTTTGAGCTGCCATGCCACCAAATGGCAATCACCAATAAAATCACGACAGCGAGCAACATAAAGAACATCGCAACCAAGCTATTGCGGCGACTGGTGCTAACTTTCAGCGCCTCCTCACGTTCCACTTTAACTTGCAAAATCCATGGTGTGTTGTTGATTTTTCGTGATGTTGACAATACAGCCTTACGCATATGATCGCGCAGATCAGCATAAAAATTTCCTACATTTTTAAACGAAGCAACCTCAACCGAACCCTGCGTATCTTTTGCTAGCACAATCGTCAGCGCCTCTGTCTTATCTATTAACGGGCTGATGAAATCCAAATCAGCGCCGGCATCACGCAGCAACAATATTTCCAATGTTTTTTCGGTTACACCAGGATGTTTCATTAAATCATAAAGCCCATTGCTTGGCGAAGTGATA
>JAYTDB010000033.1:0-7221 GCA_043736135.1 Rickettsiales bacterium | reverse complement strand
TTGGCAACGGCCCAAGCTGCCTCACGCAGATACGTGCAGTGGGCAACGATATGCGGCTGGATGATGGCATTGGAACCTGCGGAAAAGCGGGGCAATCCGTGCCGGTGGGTGTCGGTCAACCGAGCTTGTTAATTGAGGGGCTAACCGTGGGTGGAACTGGCAGTTAGATGACCTGATAACCAATAAAGGCTGTAATCCCTTGGTTATCCAGTCATCCGGTTATCTTGTCATCCAATTGTGACAGTTGTGTTACAGAACGATGACGGATCGCAGAAGATTCGCTTTGTGACAACGATGTCATTTGCAACCCCCGCCCCTTATAGATATGATGAACTTATAAGAAAACAACGAACCTTTTACGGGGAATTTATATGACTGCTTTTCATAGCTGCGATAGTTTAGAAATTGCTTCAAGCCCAATCACTGTTTCGGGTCATCATCAAGGTTTTAGCTCACCTTCAACAAATATAAACAACGGCGCATCTATCACGACTGTTAGCGGTCCAAAAATTTCTGCCAGCAAATCAGTCGGTGGTCCTTAATAAATGTAGTATTTTTCCCTAGTTGCTAAATCACAGGGGCAGACAACAGTCTGCCCCTGTTCTTTTAGAAAATACATCTATAGCCTTGTAACCCATCAAGAATTAGCGTAAACTGCCCAAATGACAGACGCGAATGACAACACTGCCAACAAACCAGATTTTAGCAAATTCTTCCAAGAAGAAGGTGCTGTTGTTTTATTGCGTGGGAAAAACAGCTTCGGCGATAAAATTTACAGCTATGTCAAAGTGAGCAATAAGAATATTGAACGGCTGCAAGAATGTATCCGTACACGACAACCCTTCAATTCTTCGGATTTCGGTGAAGTTGTTGCTGCTGGTACAGGCGAGCCAACAGCAGACGTTATTGCAGAGCTAGCATCGCAATATCCAATGCTCGACCAACCCAAACCTGCCGCCCCTACTCCCGCGGCCCCCATAGTTAAAAAAGCATGGGACGAATATTAGGTGATAACTGGATAACGAGATGACCAAGTAATAGTAGCTTGTATTTTCTGTTATATTATTTATCCAATCATCTGGTCATCCAGTCATCCCATCATCCCATCATCCAGTCATCCCATCATCCCATCATCCAGTCATCACATATGTCACTCCCCTTTCCTACCATCGACCCTATCGCGCTACAAATTGGCCCTCTTGCCATTCGCTGGTATTCGCTTGCCTATATTAGCGGGATTATGGCGGGCTGGTGGATACTCATCCGCGAACTCAAAAAACATCCGCTACCGAATTTAGACAAAAAACGCATTGATGATATTATCATGTGGGCGATTGGCGGCATCATCCTTGGCGGGCGCATCGGCTATTGCCTGTTTTACAAACCCGATTACTATCTCAGTCACCCCGCACAAATTTTGCATGTATGGGAAGGTGGCATGTCGTTCCACGGCGGCTTCCTCGGTTTCATCACGGCATTTTACATCTTCTGCCGCCGTAATCAGATTCCGTATTTACGCCTGATGGATTTAATGGCGGTTGTCGCCCCCATTGGCATCGGCCTTGGGCGGATGGCGAATTTCGTCAATGGTGAGCTATGGGGTCGCGTAACCGACGTATCATGGGGCATGATTTTCCCGACAGGCGGAGAATTGCCGCGCCACCCTAGCCAGCTATATGAAGCTGCTTGCGAAGGGGCATTATTATTACTCATTATGATGGTGCTGCTGAAATGCACCAAACTGCGCGAACGTGCAGGCGCGCTGATTGGCTGCTTCCTCATCGGCTATGGCTGCGCGCGTATTAGTTGCGAATTTTTCCGCGAGCCAGACGAATATTTAGGATTTTTATTTGCAGGTGCAACCATGGGGCAACTACTTAGTGTGCCGATGGTGATTGCGGGCGTGATATTTATTACACGGGCAAAACGCTATGCGTCTTGAGGATATTATCAAGCAACAGATTCAAGCAAGCGGACCGATGTCGGTTGCCGATTATATGTCGCTTTGCTTATCGCATCCCGAACATGGTTATTACATGAAACGTGACCCGTTTGGAGTGGATGGCGATTTCACCACCGCGCCTGAAATTTCGCAGATTTTTGGTGAACTCATCGGCTTGTGGCTCGCCGCACAATGGCAAAAACAAGGTGCACCAAAAGCGATTTTATGCGAGCTAGGGCCTGGGCGCGGAACACTCTGCGTGGATATGCTGCGTGCCACCAAAAAAATCACTGGGTTCCATGATGCGATTTCATTGCATCTATTGGAAATCAGCCCCGTGCTCAAACAAAAACAATGGAAAAATTTGGCAGGAAAACACGCTGAATTACACTGGCATGAAACGCTCGATGAGCTGCCCCCTCTGCCTATCTTCTTTGTCGCCAATGAATTTTTTGATGCCTTGCCGATTCAGCAATTGATTTGTCATCCCCGCGAAGGCGGGGATCTAGTCGAACGGCTGATTGGTTTGGATGGTGACAATTTATGTTTCGTCATCGCGAGCGAACAAGGTGAGCGTGGCGATCCAGAGTGGATTGCTTCGGCTGCGCCTCGCAATGACGAGGTGATAGAAACGTGCGAACCCGCCACTGCCGTCATTAAACAGCTTGCTGACTACATCAAACAATATGGCGGCGGCGGGCTGATTATTGATTATGGTTATACGGGCGGCTCGCGTGGCGACACGCTGCAAGCGCTAAAAAATCATAACTATCATGAGCTGCTGGAAACCCCAGGTGAAGCCGACCTCACCGCCCATGTGGATTTTGATGCGCTTTTGCAAGCGGCAAACGATGTCGCTGTTTTTGGCGCGATTCCGCAAGGAAAATTCTTGCTGCAAATTGGCGCATCGCAACGGCTAATGACACTGTGTCAAAATGCGAATGAGCAACAACGCCCACACATTATGAGCGGTTTTGAGCGTTTAATCTCGCATGAGCAAATGGGCGAATTGTTTAAAGTACTGGCATTACTGCCCGCTGGCAGCCCAAAACCCGAAGGATTTTAGATGTTGTTTTCGGATAATCTACGCAAGATTCCTTACGTCACACACGGCTTTTTTGGCCGTGAAGGCGGTGTGAGCGAGGACATATATAGCTCGCTTAATGTGGGCTATGGTTCGGGCGATGACCCAACCAATGTCAGCGAAAACCGCAGGCGGGTGGCGCAAACTCTGGGGGCGAGTACATCACCTATCACCGCCTACCAAATCCATAGCGCGAATGTGGTTGTGGTCGATAAACCATGGAAAGCCGATGCAGCGCCCGAAGCCGATGCGCTGGTTACCACGCAACCCAACATCCCCCTTGGTGTGCTTACGGCAGATTGCCTGCCAGTATTATTGGCAGCAACCAACGAACCTGTCATCGCTGCCGTGCATTCCGGCTGGAAAGGCGCATTTGGTGGGGTCTTGGAAGCGACACTTGCTACCATGCGAAAGTTAGGGGCGGAGGATATTGTAGCCGCTATTGGCCCCGCCATTTCTCAACAATCCTATGAAGTTGGGCCGGAATTCTTTGAGCGTATCAATGACCCGCGCTATTTTTTCCCTAGCTACCGCAAAGGCTATCACCGCTTTAACCTAAAGCAATATGCCGCTGATAGGCTAGAGGTTGCAGGCGTGATTGATATAAATATTCTTGCAGAAGACACCTATTTGTTAGAAGATGCGTTCTTCAGTTACCGCCGCACTACACAAAACGGCGAACAACATTACGGACGGCAAATTTCCGTCATCATGATTGAGGAATAAACAATGAGTATACTACCCTTTGACGACCGCGACGGCTGGATTTGGTTTAATGGAAAAATCGTACCATGGCGCGATGCAAAAATTCACGTTTTGTCACACGGATTGCATTATGGCTCGTGCGTTTTTGAAGGCGAGCGCGCGTATAATGGCAAGATTTTTAAAATCCGCGAACATTCAGAACGTCTGCATCAATCGGCAAAATTACTCGGCTTTGAAATTCCGTATTCCGTTGAAGAATTAGATAAAGCAAAAATCGAAATCGCAGCCAAACAAAATATCAAAAATGGCTATCTGCGCCCTGTCGCATGGCGCGGGTCAGAGATGATGGCAATTTCGGCGCAAGCAACCACCATTCACGTTGCGATTGCTGCGTGGGAATGGCCTTCGTATTTCGGCAATGAAGCAAAAGAAAAAGGCCTAAAATTACAAACATCAAAATGGGCGCGCCCAGCACCCAATACAGCACCAACGGCAAGCAAAGCGGCAGGTTTGTATATGATCTGCACCATGAGCAAACACGCCGCAGAAAAATACGGCTTTAATGATTCGCTGATGCTTGATTATCGTGGCTATGTCGCAGAAGCAACGGGGGCGAATTTGTTCTTTGTCTTTAACGGCGAATTGCATACGCCGACGCCAGATTGTTTCTTAAACGGCCTCACCCGCCAAACCGTGATGCAGCTTGCGCGCGATGCGGGGATTACGGTTGTCGAGCGTCACATCAAACCAGAAGAAATCAAAAATTGCACCGAGATGTTCCTCACGGGTTCCGCCGCAGAAGTAACGCCGATTGGTCAAGTGGATGATTTCACACTGCCAGTTGGCCCAATGACCAAAAAGCTGATGCAGCTTTATACGGATTTGGTGAATAGCTAATTCATCACTCCCGCGTAGGCGCGAGTCGCTTCGCTTATTGGATAATATTAGCGAATAGTTCCCCGCCTTCGCGGGGATGACAAGCACCTAAGGCAGCAAGCTGCCAAGGTCATCGTCACATGTGCTTGAGGCCGGTTTTTAAGTAAGCATAACCAGTGATAAGAGTAAGCCCTGCGGCGATCCATAGCAGCCACTGCCCCATAATGACAACAGGCGCCCAATCTGGCGCACCCACACCCCATAAGAGCCATGTGATAGCAGTCATCTGCACGGCAGTTTTCCATTTAGCCAGATTGGATACTGGCACACTTACGCGGATTTCCGCAAGAAACTCACGCAAGCCCGATACCAGAATTTCGCGGCACATAATCGCAAGCGCAGGTAATGCAGCAGCTTGCCCCGTTGATACCAATAATATCAATGCAGTTGCGACCAATAATTTATCCGCAATCGGGTCTAAAAAACGCCCGACATTGCTTTGCACAGCCCACAAACGCGCCGTGTAACCATCCAGCCAATCGGTCAGTGCAGCAACCAAAAATATGCCTGACGACAGCGTCGCGCCCCATGCTCCCTCGCCCAGATAAAATGCTGCCACCAACAACGGAAGCACCGCAATACGAAAAGCAGTAAGGTAGTTAGGAATTTTTTTTCTAAAGCTCATTATTCAAATACCCGTACATTTTTAGGACGCACCAAAATCTGGTCACCCTTCTTTATTGCTAGCGAGTCAATAATTGTTTTTGGCACTTCGGCTTGTAAAATCAAGCCATTTTTACGTTCCAGCTCAATTTTAGCCAGTGGCCCCGCGGGGTTAATATGAATCACCGTTGTTTGAATATACTCTTTATCATCTTCAGGCGTTTTCACCACAAACATCTCATGCGGGCGCGAAAAGATACGCACTGGCGTCCCGCGCTCAGCAAGTTTTGAACGCATCTGCTGACGCGTGAGTTTTGCACCACCCGATAAGTTGGGGATATCCAAAGGCAGCGTAATCGCTGGCATCACTTTTTTAATCGCCCCAACCAACTCTGGATAACGCGACAACCAGCCTGATTTCAGGTTTACCGTAACCGCTGGCTTTGCAGCTTCGGTTTCAGGCTCCCATAAATCATCTTCGGCTAAATGCAGCTCACCCTGCTCATCGCGCCAACCAGCAAATTCATTATAATTGCCCAAAAAGTCGTAAACGAAACCGTTCGTTGGTTCGTGATATACTTGCTCAGGCGAACCTACTTGTTCAATCGTGCCGTGATTCATCACCACCACGCGATCAGATACTTCCATCGCCTCTTCTTGATCATGCGTCACAAAAATACTGGTGATGTGAATATCATCATGCAAACGGCGCAGCCAGCGGCGCAATTCTTTACGCACTTTCGCATCGAGCGCACCAAACGGCTCATCCAGCAAGAGTATTTTCGGCTCAACCGCAAGCGAACGCGCAAGCGCAACGCGTTGACGTTGACCGCCCGATAATTGCGACGGAAAGCGATCATGAAATTTGTCCAGATGCACCAGCTCAAGTAAATCCATCACCCGACGGCGAATTTCATCATTAGATGGGCGTACGTCTTTGGGGCGCACTTTCAAACCAAATGCCACATTATCAAACACCGTCATATGGCGAAATAGCGCGTAATGCTGGAACACAAAACCGACTTTGCGTTCTTTTACATGCAGGTTATTCGCCTCTGCACCGTCAATAATCACGCTGCCTGAATCCGGTTGTTCAAGCCCCGCGATAATGCGCAATAGCGAAGTCTTTCCCGAACCTGATGGCCCAAGTAGCGCAATCAACTCGCCCGTTTCAACACGCAAATTCACGTCGCCAAGAGCAACGAAATCACCAAATGTTTTGCGGATATTTTTAACTTCAATACTCATGCTTTTTTCACCACTTCCAACCGATGCTCAACGAGAGATTTGAGTAGCAAGGTGACGACAGCCAGCAAGGTCAACACCGATGCCACCGCAAATGCAGCCGCAAAATTATATTCGTTATACAAAATTTCTACATGTAAGGGAATGGTGTTCGTAGCCCCTTTAATATGCCCCGAAACCACAGATACTGCGCCAAATTCACCCATTGCCCGCGCATTGCACAGAAGCACCCCATAAAATAATGCCCATTTCACATTCGGCAAGGTAATCGAGCAAAACGTCTTTAATCCACCCGCGCCGAGCATAATCGCCGCCTCTTCTTCTTCACTGCCCTGCTCTTCCATAAGCGGAATGAGCTCACGCGCAACAAACGGGAACGTCACAAACATGGTGGCAATTACAAGCCCAGGCACAGCAAAAATAATTTGGATATCATGCTCTGCAAGCCATGCACCAATCAGCGAATGTGTGCCAAACAATAAAATATAAATCAGACCCGAAATAACGGGCGACACAGAAAACGGCAAATCAATCAGCGTGATCAGAAAACGTTTTCCTGAGAAATCAAACTTGGCAATCGCCCAACTCGCCAACACACCAAACACCATATTAATCGGCACCGCAAACGCGGCAACCAAAAGTGTCAGCTTAATTGCAGCCACCGCATTCGGCTCTTGCAATGCCTGTACATAATACCCAGCTCCCT
>JAYTDB010000032.1:0-1995 GCA_043736135.1 Rickettsiales bacterium | reverse complement strand
CAGCGCAATCCCCGATTATGCAAGAAGTGAAAAAACATGCAGATGCGGGCGGCTATGTGCTGGGCGTGTGCAATGGTTTTCAAATTCTCACCGAATCATGCTTGTTGCCAGGAATTTTGCTGCGTAATGCAAAATTAAAATTCATCTGCAAAGAAGTTCAGTTGAACGTAGAGAATAACGCGACTGTGTTTACAAAAAATTATGCAAAGGGACAAAAGATTACCGTTCCTGTTGCGCATCACGATGGTAATTATTTTACCGATGATGCTGGCTTGAAGGCCTTGCAAGATAATCAACAAATTGCGTTTACATATGCTGAAAACCCGAATGGCTCGCTTGCCAATATCGCGGGGATATTCAATGCGAAGAAAAACGTGCTGGGTATGATGCCACACCCTGAGCGGTATTCTGAATCGCTGTTGGGCGGTGACGAAGGTAAGGCTGTGTTTGAAAGCTTGCTGGCCGCCTAGTTAACAGTCATTAATATTTTGTTGACTTGCACCTGCTTTTTTGCATAATACAGACATGGGAAAAAAGCCAGATGATAGCGCATTGACGCCTAAAAAACAATGGACTGACCTTGAATTAGGCAAGGGCGTCACCATGGTATTGGTCGATGATAATGACGGGCAAAGCGCACTGATTAGCGGATATTTACGTGATAAGTTTGGCTTGACTGTGCTTCGTGATGATACCAAAAATGGCCAAGAAAAATTCAAAAAATGGCTCGCCAAGCAATCGGATAAGCACAATATTCGCCTGATTTGTTTTGACCGTGAAACCTATTGGGAAAATGGTCATGGTCATGCGCTGCATCACGTAGCCGTGCATCCCGTTCCAATCGATGTTGCTGATACCTATAGAGTTGGGCGAGAGATTGTAAAAGAGCTTCAAAAAGATTTCGCAGGTCTGGAAAATACAGAAATTTTTTCTATCTCGGATCATAATCAGGACCATGCAGCTAAGCCGGGGACTGACAGATTGTTCAACCGCCAGAGGGCGCTTGCTGAACTGAAGGCGGGGGCGGGTGAAGCCGTTGATTATATTCGCCGCGCGCTTGAACGAGAGAAGGGCGTAAGAACTGGTAGGGAAAGCTCTACGGTTGGAAGGGTTGATGTGCCAAAAGAACAAGCACCAGAATGGGCAAAAAAACTTGGTTACGAAGCAGGCGAAGGCTATTGGAATAAAGACCCAACCAAAGGAAAGCCGCGAGGGCTTTCCTAGCATTCCCCAATATCATTAAGCGCGAATGCCCACTAAAAATTTATCCACTTCTGAACGCAGAATTTCTGCCTGACGTGAAAGCTCGCCAGTTGCGGCGGTCATCTCATTGGCAGCGTTACCTGTTTGTTCTGATGATGCCGACACATCGTTGGCGTTAATCGACACCTCTTCAGTGCTGCTGGCTGCTTGTTGCACGTTGTTGGCGATGTCTTTGGTGGCAACGCCTTGCTCTTCAACCGCAGCAGCAATCGTCGTTGCGATAGAATTGATGTCGCGGATTTTGCTGCTGATAGAGGTAATCGCACCCACCGTATCTTTCGTCGCCCCTTGAATCGAGGTGATGTAAGTCGAGATTTGTTCGGTTGCTTTGGTGGTTTGCGCCGCCAAGTTTTTCACTTCCGATGCGACTACCGCGAAGCCTTTGCCCGCTTCACCTGCGCGCGCAGCTTCAATCGTTGCGTTGAGTGCCAGCAAATTAATTTGTGCAGCGATAGAGTTAATCATCTCGAGCACTTCGCCAATTTTTTGTGACGCATCAACGAGACCTTTGGTCGTGCCATCCGCCTTGACGGCTTCTTCAACCGCTGCTGTTGTAATCACGGTAGCGCGTGCTACTTGGCTGCTGATTTCATTGATAGCAGAAGAAAGCTGCGTGGTTGCTGATGATACCATCTGCACGTTGCGGCTAGTGCCAGCAATTTGCCCCGTCAGTGCGGTGAGTTTACCTTTATTGCCATCTACTACGTCCGATACTGAGCGCGACGTTGCCTC
>JAYTDB010000031.1:0-3418 GCA_043736135.1 Rickettsiales bacterium | reverse complement strand
GCCAAAAATTTGCAACATTATTGAAATTATGCCCTAATTTCTAAATTTTAAGGTGTTTACTTTTGTGCATGGTATCTTATTAATCATGAATCGCACTTGCGGGAAATAGAGTTTATTGCCCAAGAAAAGAATCTTTACAAAGCGGCCTAATTGATATGATTGTTCCCGTTATCTTATGTGGTGGTGTTGGAAGTAGGATGTGGCCATTGTCACGACAAACCTATCCAAAACAGTTTCTCAGGCTTTATGGAAATAATAGCTTGCTGCAAGAAACCTGCCTGCGTGTAAGTGATAATCAATTATTTAGCGCACCGATTCTGGCATGTAATGAAGAATACCGTTTTCGTGTTGCCGATCATCTGCAGCAAATTGGTGTGTCTCCGATGGTTATTTTGCTTGAGCCTTGCATGCGGTCTACTGCGCCTGCGGCTGCGCTGGCAGCGATGCTGGCTCAGAAAAATGCACCTGATAATTTAATTCTGGTGATGCCATCAGATGGCTTGATAAAGGATGGCGCTGCGTTTACGAGTGCTGTGCGCGCAGGTGTTGAATTAGCGAATCAGGGTTATCTTGTGACGTTTGGCATTAAACCGACTAAACCCGCTACGGGCTATGGCTATATTCAGGCAGGAGAGAAAATTGGTAATGGCTTGCATATAGAGAGCTTTATTGAAAAACCTAATGCACCGCTGGCTGAAAAGCTGTGCCAGCAAGAGAATGTTTTTTGGAATAGCGGGATGTTTTTGTTTCGTGCGGGTGATTATCTTGAAGAATTAGAAAAATTTTCTCCTGATATTTTTCATGCGTGTATGCGGGCACTCAAAAAAAGCAATGTAGATAAGGATTTTCTGCGTCCCGATATATCGGAATTTGAGGCATGTCCTAAAGATTCTATTGATTATGCCGTGATGGAGCATACTTCGCGCGCTGCCGTAGTGCCACTTGAATGTTTTTGGAGCGATGTAGGAAATTGGAATGCCTTATGGGAAGTTTTGGATAACGATAGCGATGGTAACAGCAAGTTAGGTGATGTGATCTTACGGGATGTTGCCAATTCTTATATACGCTCAGAAAATAAATTGGTGGTGGCGATTGGCCTAAAAGATACGATAGTCGTGGAAACACAAGATGCGGTTTTGGTCTGTAGTAAAGAGCATGCGGAATTGATTGGTGATGTGGTTGAAAAATTAAAAAATCAGGATAGGCGTGAAGTTTACAGCCAATCCAAAGAATATCGACCTTGGGGTCATTATGAAAATTTTACTGCGGATAAAAATTTTCTTGTTAAACGGATTATTGTTAATCCTCATTCAAAGCTCTCACTTCAAGTGCATGAGCATCGGTCTGAGCATTGGGTGGTTGTAAAGGGGACTGCGGTAGTAACGCGAGGTACAGAACGGCTGGTGTTAAAAGAAGGTGAGTCTACTTTTATTTCCGCGAAAATAGAACATAGGCTTGAAAATGCGACATCTGAATCATTGGAAATAGTAGAGATTCAGACGGGTTCCTATATTGGTGAGGATGATATTACTCGCTTGGAAGATGTTTATGAGCGTAAATAAAGTCGCTGGTGGTGAGCTCTGGAATAGCGATGCTGCCCCAGATGTTATGTTGTCTTAATCAGCTCTATATATCGGACTTAGGGTTTTAGGCTATGCTGTGCCATTTATAGCATCCCAAGATAAGCAAAATTTGAGGGCCGTTACAAGCCAATAAGCTCCAGAACATATGGTTTTATTCGCCAAATGAATAGATTGCATTTTATATGTATTTGCTTGGGTTTTTATCAATTATTAAAAATCCATTAATGTGGATGCGCTATAGTAGTATTTACACACTTCTAACCGCGCGAGAAAAAATCCATGCAAAAAAGAATCCTCCTTGCAGTAGTGCTCTGCACCACCTCCTCATTATCAGCTCCCGTATATGCCGCAACCTACAGCAACGCGAATCAGTGGAGTCAGATTGGTTGGAAGCCAAGCTATACCTTCTCCATTAACGGCAAATCACAAACAGTCACGCCGACAGGTAGCGGTATTACCGTAGGGGTATTAGATACGGGTGCGGTTCCTAATTGGGTAGGAAATCCTGCGGGTTCCGTCACCCTTGGCACCTGTCAATTAACGGGCTGCACAAGTTCGCTCGATAACCATGGGCATGGTACATTTGTGTCCAGTGAGATTGTGAGTAATATACCTAGCGTGGGTATGACGGGTTTAGCCAATGGCACTAAAATTTTAGCGGTTAAAGTGCTGGATGCGAATGGTTCAGGGAATTCAGCTGATTTATCGCGCGGTATTATTTATGCGGCGAATAGCGGCGCAAATATTTTGAACTTAAGCCTTGGACCTAGCGGTACTGCTGCACAACAAGCAGCGTTTTATAATAGCATTTCCAGCGCGGTGAATTATGCCGCGTCTAAAGGTGTGTTCATCGTATTTGCGGGTGGCAATAGCAATCAGGCGTTGGCGGCGGGCAGCAATATTACCGGTTTCAGTGATGACGCGATTAAGCGCATGTTGTTTGTGGGGTCGGTGAATGCTGCCAATGACAAAAGCTCGTTCAGTAACACGGCGGGCACAGCAGGCTTTATTTCTACCAGCAACAAATTCACTGCCTTTAGCAATATGTGGGTGATGGCAGATGGTGAAAATCTGTGGGGTGCGAGCAACTACTATAGCAGCCAATATGGTTACAGCTATTTGACGCAAATGTCAGGCACGTCGATGGCGGCACCGCAAGCGGCAGCATCGCTCGCGCTATTGGAATCACAATGGGCGATTTTGCGCACGAACGGTACAGCCACATCGTTGTTAGAAAATACAGCAAAGGATTTGGGTACGAAGGGTATTGATGCGACCTATGGTTACGGCATCATCAATCTAACGCAAGCAATGCAGCCTTACGGTACGTTGGTGGTGAAGAAAACCAATGGTCAGAGCGTGGCACTCAGTTCGGTGAACGGGCAGGTGGTGCTTGGTGGCGCATTTGGTGCAGTGAGTAACGGCAGTTTGAGCACAGCACTGCAAACAGCATTATTGAATTATACAACGTTTGATGATTATGGTCGTAACTTCGTGGTGAATTTATCTAGCTTGGTCACAGGTGCTAGCTCACCGTCGACTGCGAGCAATAATTTAACTGCGCCAAAAGCCACCACATCATCGATAAAATTTGCTGATGGTAGCAGTTTGGCGTTTGGTTCAGCGCCGCAGGGAAGCCTGAACCCGCCGCATACACTGAGCCCGCTGAATCCGTAAACGACATATAATGGCTAGCTTCTTTTGCCGCCGTGCTAGCAGGACGGCTCATATCAAATTCATCATGCGGCGCTGAACCAAACGCCAAACTGCTACCATCAGCAAATTTTATCGATGATGTGGTGGCTTTTGGCGCAGTTAAATTATTGCTCGCAGTC
>JAYTDB010000030.1:0-3132 GCA_043736135.1 Rickettsiales bacterium | reverse complement strand
GTACATTTAATTTACCCTATCTCCAGCACGAGCATTATCGGCTGTCAGTTGTATTCCCCGATGGAAAATCACCGCCATCTCTCATTGCATCTATGCTCGCGTTTGAATTCACCTCGGTAACGGGCAATGATTTCAGTCTTTCTACCGCCAATTGGCAAGCCGCATTTGCGCTCATTCGCCCAACACTTTCCGCGATTGATAAATCCTTGCAGCCAGAAATCAGTTTGTTCTGCGGCTTGGACGAAATTGAAATTCACAAAACATTTGCTGACATGTGTGCCCTTGCCGATAGCGTCTGGCTCGGTGAAGCGCTGCAATCATCACGGTTAGTGTGCTATATGCAACCCGTATGCGCCGCGTCTGGTGACGTCATGGGCTATGAATCCTTCGCCCGCGTGCAAATGAGTGATGGTAGCGTGCTGGCTGGCGATAAAATCATGCAGGCAGGGAAAATCCTCAGCATTGAATTTGCGATGGATAAATTTTTACATACGCAGGCGATTGCAACTTTCGCCAAGCATAATTTCAGCGGCGACTTATTCGTGAATTTTTTTCCAGGCTTCATTCAACGTCCTGCGATTTATTTAGAAGGCCTGCTTGCTGCCGCTGAGCATTATCATATTCCGCCCAGCCGCTTGGTGCTTGATTTAACACAATCAGAAACCCGTTCCGATGTGAGCCACCTCGCCAAAGTCTGTGAATATGCTAAGACACAAGGCTGCAAAATTGCATTAGATGACGTTGAGTCACTCACCAGTGCGCGCAAACTACTGCCTATCACTAAAGCAGATTTCATCAAGATTGACCGTGATTTGGTGCATAAAGCCCATCAACCAGGCGAAGGGCTGATTATTGCCTCTATGGTTGAACTCGCCGCAGAACATGGTGCAAAAACTATCGGCGAAGGTGTTGAAACACCAAGCCAACTTACGGCGCTTGTGGCGCATGGCGTAGATTTCTTCCAAGGCTATCACTTTGCAGCACCCATGGCTGCCGAACAGATGCTTAGCCAAAAAGCCTCGTAATCTATCGTGCTGTCATCCCGAGCGTAGCCGAGGGATCTTTGCAAAACAGCTACGCTCGGAATGACCAAGAGTAAAAATCCTTCCCCTTACTATTTTATCTGCTAAAAGCACTGAAGCAAAAGTAGAGTTAACGAAGGGGTTTTATGAAAAAATATAATCACGTAATGATAACTGGTGGCGCTGGATATGTGGGCAGCAAGCTCGTGCCTGCTCTGCTTGGCAAAGGCTACAAAGTCACTGTGCTGGATTTATATATGTATGGCGAAGATTTATTTAAAGACCAGCGCGGCGAAAGCTTGCGCGAAGTCAAAGGCGATATGCGCAACCCTGCCACCGTAAAAGATGCACTCACAGGCTGCGATGCGGTGATTCACTTGGCATGTATTTCCAATGACCCTTCGTTTGATTTAAACCCAGACCTCGGAAAATCGATCAATTATGATTGCTTCCGCCCACTCGTGAAGGCATCCAAAGATGCAGGCGTGAAACGCTTTATTTATGCGTCATCCTCATCCGTTTATGGTGTAAAAGAAGAAGATAAAGTCACCGAAGAATTATCGCTCGAACCACTCACAGATTATTCAAAATTCAAAGCGATGTGCGAAGATGTGTTGGAAGAAGAACGAGAACCAGGTTTTGTTGGTGTGACCATTCGCCCAGCGACGGTCTGCGGCTATGCTCCGCGCTTGCGCCTCGATTTATCCGTCAATATCCTCACTAACTTTGCAGTGAATAAAGGCTTCATCAAAGTATTTGGCGGCGATCAATTGCGCCCGAATATTCATATCGATGATATGGTGGACGCGTATCTCTTATTACTTGAAGCCGATGACGCAAAAGTCGATGGCAAAATCTTTAACGCGGGCTATGAAAACCACTCGATCATCGACATCGCAAATATGGTCAAAAAAGTCGTCGGCAATGACGTCGAAATCAAAATTGAACCAACCAATGATAATCGCTCTTACCGCGTGTCATCAGAAAAAATTAGCCGCGAGTTGGGCTTCTCCGCTAAACGCACCATTGAAGATGCTGTCATCAGCTTGAAAGAAGCGTTTGACGCAGGTAAAATCCCGAACTCATTTGATGACGAGATGTATTTCAACATCAAACGCATGCAGAATATTGGATTGGTTTAACCGCCCAATTTACGTCGAATGAAACGGCGCGACGGCACCTCAACCAAGCGATAGGTAATCTGCGCAACAATGCTGGTTAGAATACAAATAAGCAATAGCTTGAGACAGCCGCGCATCATGTCGCTACTATCAAGCATATCTGGATTTTTCGTCGGCAAAACATTGAGCATTTTTCGGAAAACGAAGAATTGCAGCAAATAAACAGAATAGCTCATGTCGCCCATCCATATGGGTATTTTATGGCTCAAACAACGAGCAATACGCCCATGATAACGACTGGTAGCATAGAGCAAATAAGCAATAAAGGGTGCATACCCAAAATTCATGCTTAAATAAAACAACAAATTTTCCTGCTCAAAATAAATGATATTAAGAATCATCAAGACAATAATCATGCAGATAGACATCGACAAAAGAGCAGGTACATATTTTACGGAGCCATTTTTTTCCTTGGGCTGCCGCATATATAGTCGCGCAGAAAATGCGCCCATAATGAAATCACAAATTCGTACATAGGGCGAAAAATATTGCAGCCAAAGCCAGACATCAGGGTTGGTTTCATGGCTGAAAATGGGTGTAATAATGGCTAGAATCTCGCTTTTATAGGCACCGCACAAACAAAGTGCCAATAAAATAGTGACGCAGGCAATACAGGTCTTGTTCAAAATCCAACGATAATTCGACACGCGTTTTCGTTGGGAAACATAAAGCATATAAGCTACAAAAATTACATAGAAAAAACTCTCCGTACTAATCGACCAAGCTGGTGGAAAAACAAAAGACTGAAAATTCCACCATGATTGAGTGAGCGTAACATAGCTCAACTGGACGGTTGTTTCAGCTTTACGGTAAAGATGGCGCGCGCTTCGTCCCTCTACTACCAATATAACAAAAAGATAGAGCGGATAAAGCCTTGCAAACCTTGCTACAGCAAAGCGCCGAACCTCTTGTAGCCCCCCCCCCCTGAG
>JAYTDB010000029.1:0-9947 GCA_043736135.1 Rickettsiales bacterium | reverse complement strand
ATACTTAGTTATGGTGATGTTGCATAAAAGCCACGATGTTTATTCCATACCATATGTGGTATAATGCGCCTAAGCCAGCAGTGAGTCGAGCTTTCCTGCATTATTCAGTGCATAGAGGTCATCGCAACCACCGATATGGGCATCGCCGATAAAAATTTGCGGCACCGTGCGTTTGCCGCCTGATTTTTGGATCATCTGCATTTGCAGGGTTTCATCATGCGTAATATCAATCTCGGTGATTGAGCTTTCCACGCCTTTTTGTTTCAGCAATGTTTTTGCTTTCACGCAGTAAGGGCAATGATATTTGGTATAAATAGTGATGTTTGGCATAAATTCTCCTTTGTGTAGGTTATATAGGGCGCATCATTAATTCTTCAAGTGCCCATGTTGCCATCTCGCGTACCAGCTCGGACTCATCATTCAATAATAATTTCACCTGTGGAATGATATTTTTATCATCAGAATTTCCTGCGGCGATGAGTACATTGCGAATAAAGCGGTCGCGGCCGATGCGTTTGACAGGAGATTTGGAAAATAATGCGCGGAAGTTCGTATCATCCAATTGTAATAAATTTGCAAGTAAGGGTGCTTCCAGCTCTTTGCGCGGGTGATAGGCGATTTCAGCGCTGGTTTGTGCAAATTTATTCCATGGGCAGATAGCGAGGCAATCATCGCAGCCATAAATGCGATTGCCGATGGCTTTGCGATATTCCAGCGGAATTTGCCCTTTATGCTCAATGGTGAGGTAGGAAATACATTTCCGTGCATCGAGTTCGCGTTCGGCGGTAAAAGCCTGTGTAGGGCAGATATCCAAGCATGCGCGGCACGAACCGCAAGAACCAATCTCGTTGGTCAATTTGCTTGTCATATCCGTGCTCGAATCCTCACGTACAGCATCGCACGCTCCGGTTCTGTGCGCGGATATTTCGCGCACTTGACTCAACGAATCTTGGTTCTGAAATGTATCATATGGCAGTGACGTAAATATACTGCCTAAAAATAACCAGCTGCCAAATTCGCGGGAAACAAGGCATGTGTGTTTTCCTTGCCAGCCGATGCCTGCGGCGGCGGCCAGCGGTTTTTCCATCACGGGGGCGGTATCAACAAAGACTTTTACCTCGCAGCCATATTCGGCGGCAACCCAGCGGGCAAGCTGCTTTAGCTTCTTTTTAATCACGTCATGATAATCTTGGTTCAGCGCATAGCAGCTGATATTGCCAATCGTTTTTTGTTCTAATTTATGCAGAGGATTCGTTTCGGGTGCGTAATTATGTCCGAGCATGATGATGGATTTAACGTCCGGCCATAATGTTTTTGGATCAGCACGGCGGTCAAGTTTTTCTTCCATCCACAGCATATCGCCGTGGTGATTATTATCTAAAAATCCTTGCAGACCGTCGCCTGCGGTGGCAGGAAGCTCTGGGGCGATGATATTGCACACGTCAAAGCCTAAATCTTTGGCTTTAGTAACTAGCATGGATCCCCGCCTGCACGGGGATAACGATTAAAAATCAGGGTCTTCATAATAAGCCGGAGGGCGCACACCACGTACACGTTCAATCAAAATTGAGCGCAACGACGGGCGTGATTTCATCAGCGCATACCAATTACGCGCGGAAGCATTATAGTTCCAATCGACATCGCCGATATAATCTAGCGCAGAGAGATGTGCGGCGGCGGCAAGGTCGGCGAGTGTGAGGTTTTGCCCTGCGAGGAAATAACGTTCGCTTGCGAGATAACCAACATAATCCAAGTGATAGAGCATATTTTGTTTGCCTAAGCGGATGCGCGAAGAATCAGGGCAGCCCTCGCCAAAATAATGTTTGAAGGATTTTTCAAACAACACATTTTGCGTCACTTCATAATCAAATTTATGATCAAACCAATCGACCAAGCGGCGCACTTCTGCACGTTCTGCGGGGGTGTGACCAAGCAGCGTAATTTGCGGGTATTTTTCTTCGATATATTCCGCAATTGCATACGCGCCAGATAGCACGGTGCCATCTTCTTCTACCAGCACAGGCACTTCGCCTGCGGGATTAAGCGCGAAGAATTCCAAATTTCTATCCCACGGATTTTCATTTACCAATTCAAACTCCAGCCCTTTTTCTTTTAAAAGAAGGCGGATTTTGCGGCAAAACGGCGATAGCGGTGTGTGGTAGAGTAATCTCATGCGGCTTTATTCTCCAATGGTACGGCCAGTCTTGATACCATTTCTTTCGGACAAATCTGCCAGAATTTTGGCAATTCATGCTTCCAACCTGCAAGTATTTTTTCGGCAATCGGTGATGCGGTTTCTGCAAAATGTTCGCCGATGAGCGCTTTTAATTCTGCTTCATAATGCCCGCTATTTAGGCGTTGGTAAATGACGGTATCAGCATTGACGCGGTTTTCAAAATGCCCATATACATCATACACATACGCCATGCCGCCCGTCATGCCTGCGCCAAAATTATGCCCGACGCTGCCTAGAATAACGGCAACTCCGCCCGTCATATATTCGCAAGCATTGCTGCCGCAACCTTCAATTACCGTGAGTGCGCCCGAATTACGCACGGCAAAACGCTCGCCCGCTTGCCCTGATGCAAAGAGTTTTCCAGCGGTTGCGCCGTATAATACCGTATTGCCGATGATGGTATTCTCATGCGGCACAAGCAAGCTTGATGGGCGTGGGCGGACGATTACCGTTGCGCCCGACAAACCTTTGCCGACATAGTCATTCGCATCTCCGAGTAATTCAAAACGTATGCCGCGTGTGGCGAAAGCTGCTAGCGATTGCCCCGCCGAACCGCGCAGTCGTAGCGTAATGAGGTCGGGTTGCAATTCGCTGGTGTTGTATTTGCGAACCATCATCGACGACAAGCGAGTGCCGATTGCACGCATGGTGTTTTTTACCGTGTATGCCAGCTGAATCTTCTCGCCACGTTCCAGCGCGTCATGTGCGTCTTTTAGCATTTGCGCATCTAGCGTATCAGGCACTTCATTGCGTCCTGAAAGGCTGAAAATACGCGGGTGTGGGCCAGCATCCGCCAGAGCAAGGATGTTGTTTAAATCTAAATCGACCAAATTTTCAGAGCCACGATTCACTTGCGTTAGCAAGTCCGTGCGGCCAATAATTTCATCAAGCGTAGCAAAACCGAGTGATGCTAAAATTTCGCGCACTTCTTCGGCGATGAAGGAAAATAAATTGATGACTTTTTCCACCGTGCCATCAAATTTCGCGCGCAGAGCGGGGTCTTGCGTGGTGATGCCAACGGGGCAAGTATTTGAGTGGCACTGACGTACCAAAATACAACCCATGGCAACCAGCGCTGCCGTACCGAGCGCATATTCTTCTGCACCCAGCATCGCCGCAATCACGATGTCGCGGCCTGTTTTTAATCCACCATCAGTTTGTAATTTCACGCGGTGACGCATACGGTTCAGCGTGAGCACCTGATTGGCTTCAGCAAGCCCCATTTCCCATGGAATACCCGCATGTTTTACGCTGCTCCACGGGCTTGCACCCGTGCCGCCATTATGCCCTGCAATGACGATTTTATCGGCCATCGCTTTGGCAACGCCGCTGGCAATGGTGCCGATGCCAGATTGTGCCACAAGCTTCACCGACACCATCGCATCAGGATTGATTTGTTTTAAATCGTAGATGAGTTGCGCCAAATCTTCGATGGAATAAATGTCGTGATGTGGCGGCGGTGAAATCAACATCACACCTTCGGTTGCATGGCGCAGGCGGGCGATTTCCATCGTTACCTTGAAACCTGGAAGCTGGCCGCCTTCACCCGGCTTTGCACCTTGCGCGACCTTGATTTGTAGCTCGCTGGCGCTATTTAAATATTCGGCAGTGACACCAAAACGCGCTGAAGCAATTTGCTTAACCGTTGAATTGGCATTGTCGCCATTCTCACGCGGTTTATAACGCTCAGGGCCTTCACCGCCTTCACCGGAATTAGATGCGGCACCGATGCGATTCATCGCAACGGCAAGCATTTCATGCGCTTCTGGCGATAGTGCGCCAAGCGACATGGCAGGTGCGATAAAGCGTTTGCGAATTTCGGTGATGGACTCCACTTGGTCGATATCAATCGCCGCATTGGTTGCGCGGAAATCGAGCAAATCGCGAATATGCACAGGCGGCATTGCGTAAATACCCGCCGTATATTGTTTGAAAAGTTGGAATGAACCCTTGGTCACCGCAGTTTGTAATAAATGCGTCAGCTTGCCTTCCCACGCATGTTGCTCTTCACGCGCACGGGCGCGGTAGAAGCCACCGATAGGTAATGGAATGATGGTTTGTGACGGCGTAACGGCAGGCGCGAAAGCGGTGTGGTGTAGCGATTTTACCCGCGCTTCAATGCCCGCAAGCCCGATGCCGGAAATGCGCGAAGGTAAGCCAGGAAAAAATTCGGCGACGAGTGCGCGTGATAATCCAATCGCTTCAAAATTCAAGCCACCGCGATACGCGCTGATAATCGAAATGCCCATTTTTGACATGATTTTCAACAAGCCTTGGCCGATGGCTTCTTTGAAATTTGCGAGGGCTTGTTCTTTGCTTGCCTTTGGCAACAGGCCTTTTACGTGACGTTCAACAATGGTTGCTTCGGCGATATACGGATTGATTACGGTTGCCCCGCAACCAATCATCACGGCTGCCGCATGCACATCAAAACATTCGGATGTGCGTACTAGAATGGATGCTTTTTTGCGTAATTTATGCGCCACTAAATGGCTGTGAACCGCAGATACCGCCAGCACCATCGGGATGGCAAGCCTATCCGTATTCATCAATTCATCGGTGAGTAAAATATAGTTTTTGCCCGAGCGCATCGCTGCTTCTGCTTGCTCAATAATTTTATCTAAGCCTTTGCGTAGGGCGTTGTTTGGCTCATTTTTTTCAAATAGCGTATCAATCTCGGTGATGCGTTCAGCGAAATGTTTTTTGATATCGAATAGTTCATGCGACAGTAAAATCGGCGAATCAACAATGAGAATTTTACTGTGTGATGCATCCATCGCCAGATAGTTCCCATCGTTACCAAAGCGGGTAACAAGGCTCATCACGCGGCGTTCACGAAGCGAATCAATCGGCGGATTCGTCACTTGCGAAAAATTTTGTCGGAAAAAATGATGTAAGCCGCGATGCTTGTCCGATAGCACCGCCAACGGCGTATCATCGCCCATGCTGCCAATCGCTTCTTTGCCGTCTGCCGCCATCGGATGAATAATCGCTTCTACATCTTCATGGGTATAGCCAGCTGCAAGCTGGAATTGGCGTAGCCGTTCAGCAGAAATTGCTGGTTGCGTGCTGGATTGCGCGGATTTTTTATTGGCCGTCCATTGCTCGCTACTTACTAAATCTTTTAAGTTCACCATGTTTTTTACCCAATCGGAAAATGGCTCCGATGCGGCTAACAAATCTTTTAGTTCGCGGTCGCGGTAAAGCATTCCAGTTGGCAGATGGATACCAATAATATCTCCGGGTCCTAAGCGGCCACGCTCAACAATATCAGTATCCGCGACATCAATCATTCCGGACTCGGAACAAGCCATAATCATACCGTCTTTGGTAATAGTATAGCGCAACGGACGTAGACCATTTCTGTCCATACCGCCAATTACCCACTCGCCATCAGTTGCAGCGATAGCCGCGGGGCCGTCCCATTGTTCGGAAATGGAGTTGAGATAGCTGAACATGAATTTATGTTCTTTGGGAATATCGGGTGTTTGCGCCCAAGCAGGCGGCACCAAAATGAGCTTGGTAAGCGGCAGTGGTCGGCCTGCGCGCGTGAGTACTTCAAACACGGAATCCAGCGCGCCCGTGTCGGATGTATTGTCTGGAATGACAGGAATCACGTCTTGTAAAAACCCATTAAAGGCTTCGCAGGACATGGTCGCTTCGTGCGAGCGCATGAAATTTTCATTGCCTTTTAGCGTGTTGATTTCGCCGTTATGTGCGATGACGCGGAAAGGTTGTGCAAGGTGCCATGCGGGTGCGGTGTTGGTCGAAAAACGCTGGTGGAAAATAGCAAAGTTGGAAATAAAGCGTTCATTGAGTAAATCAGGATAAAATTCTGTGAGCTGTTCGGCTTTGAATAGGCCTTTGTAAATAATAGAGCGGCTGGAAAGCGAGCAGATATAAAAGTTATTGATGGCTTTTGCGCGCACGGCAGTTTCAATGCGGCGGCGGATGAAATACATCTCCAACTCAAAGCGGGCAGCGTCTTGTCCGTCTTTTCCCGCGATGAGAATTTGTTCAATTTCCGGGCGTGATTCGCTGGCGATTTCACCAATCACTTCCGAGCGCACCGGCACTTGTCGCCAGCCGTAAATGCGGTAGCCGAGTTTTAAAATTTCGGTTTCGACAATGGCGCGGCAGGCTTCTTGCGCAGCAAAGTTTTTGCGCGGTAGGAACATCATGCCAACGGCAAGATTATCGTTCAACAATACCCGGCCAGAGCTGGTGATCTCATTTTGGAAAAAATCATGCGGAATTTGCACGTGGATGCCCGCGCCATCACCCGTTTTTCCATCCGCATCGACCGCACCACGGTGGAATACCGCTTTGAGTGCGGTGATACCCGCTTCAACAATGCTACGGCGTGGCGTGCCGTCAATGGAGGCAACGAAACCAACACCGCACGCATCATGCTCGTTTTTTGCGTCATACAAACCTTCGGCAGAAAGCTTTTTTGCGCGGGCGTTAAATTCATCATCCCAGCTATAGCTCATGCTGCGTTCCTTTTTTGTGTAATCAATTTTGCATGAATCATATCCGCCGCATCGCGACCATCGCGGATTGCCCAGACGACCAGTGATGCGCCGCGCACGATGTCGCCCGCTGCAAACACGCCGCTCAGGCTGGTTTCAAATTGAGCGCTTACTGCGAGTGTGCCGTATTTTGTGAGTTTGAGGGATGGTTCATTAAATGCTGTTGGTAAATCTTCCGCGTCAAAACCCAACGCTTGAATCACCAAGTCGGCAGGCAGTAAGTAGCTGTCGCCCTCAATCGGCAAAACAGATTGGCGGCCTTGGGCATCGGCAATGCTGAGATACATCCGTTGCACCTCGATTTGTTCAATATGGTTTTTGCCGATGAACGCTTTCGGTGCGGACAGCCATGCAAATTCCACGCCTTCTTCTTCGGCATTTTTCACTTCACGGGCGGAACCCGGCATATTCGCCTTGTCGCGGCGATAAAGGCAAGTCACTTTTTTTGCGCCTTGACGAATGGCGGTGCGCACGCAGTCCATCGCCGTGTCGCCACCACCGATTATCACCACATTTTTGCCCACAGCATTTAATTTTCCGCTGTCAAAATCAGCAACGCTATCGCCGAGGCCAACACGGTTGCTGGCGGTGAGGAAATCCATCGCAGGCAGTACGCCATCCAAATGCTGGTTTTCTAATTCCGTAGCGCGCGCTTTATACACGCCTGTGGCAATCAGTACCGCGTTGTGTTTTTTGCGCAGTTCGGCGATGGTCGTGCGGTTGCCAATATCTTGGTTGTGATGGAAGTGGATACCTGCTTCTTTGAGCAATTCATAGCGACGATTCACCACATGTTTTTCCAGCTTGAAATTTGGGATGCCATAAATCATCAGCCCGCCAGCGCGGTCATAGCGATCATAGACATGAATCTCATGCCCTTTTTTGCGTAGCATCTCCGCAGCAGAAAGCCCAGCAGGGCCCGCACCAATGATGCCTATGGAAAAGCCCGTAGCAGGGGCAGGGGTGATGGCTTTTACCCAGCCATTGGCGAATGCGGTTTCTGTGAGATATTTCTCAATAGAGCCGATGGTGACTGAACCAAAATCTTTTTCAATGACGCAGTTGCCTTCGCATAGGCGGTCCTGTGGGCAGATGCGTCCGCAAATTTCAGGAAAGTTATTCGTCGCCGCCGACATCTGGTAGGCTTCTTCCAAACGCCCTTCGGCGGCGAGCTTCAGCCAATCGGGAATGTTGTTTTGCAGAGGGCAATGCACTTGGCAAAAAGGAATGCCGCACTGCGAACAGCGCGACGCTTGCTTTGCCGCTTCTTGTGCGGCGAATTGTGCATAAATTTCATCAAAATCCTGCTTGCGCAACTCGGCCGCTTTGACCTTTGGATAATGTTGTGATTCATGCGTAAATTCGAGCATTATGCAGCTACTTTCAGGTATGGCGCGAAGCGCGCAAGATAGTGTGGTACAATTGCTTCCACGCTTTGCGGTGTAATGCCGATATCGGCGAAAGTGAGCGCGTTTTCGCTAACTACATTATCATGTTTGAGTAATTTTATTTGATCGCGGGTAATCATTGGTCGCGGCAGCAATTCGTTAAAAAATCCTACGACATTCGCAAGCCCGTAAGGCAGCGTCGTCAAGCAGCGCGGTTTATGAATGGTTGCGGTGATGAATTGTAATATCTCTTTGAAGCTATAGGTTCCTAGCCCACCCAGCTCGTAGGTTTTTCCGCGCATATTTTTATTGGTGAGTGCGGCTTCAATGGCTTTTGCCACATCATCCACATAGACGGGTTGAAACTTGGTTGTGCCGCCACCAATCAGCGGCAATGCAGGCGAGAAACTTGCCATACTTGCAAATTGGTTGAAGAAATTATCTTCTTCGCCAAACACCACGCTGGGGCGCAAAATAGTTGCGGTTGGGAAGGCGGATTGCACTGCTTTTTCGCCCATCAATTTGCTGCGTGCATAGTGTGATCCGCTGGCTTTATCCGCACCGAGCGCCGACATTTGCACAAATACTTGCGCGCCTGCTGCTTTCGCAGCTTGTGCCAATTTTTCTGCGCCAGTCGTTTGCACGGCGTTGAATGATTGCTTGCCAGATTCAAATAAAATGCCAACCAAATTAATCACCGCATAGGAGGCCGCCAATTGTAGGCTTTCTGGCTTTGCCACATTGCCGCTGACCAATAATATCTGCCCTGGGTCGCCAGCGGTTTTTAACTCGAGGGCGGATTCAGCATTGCGCGAAATAACGCGAATCCGATAGCCCGCTTTGGCTAAATGTTTGACGACATAGCGGCCGATAAACCCCGTGCCGCCTACGATGGTGATGATTTTGGTTTCTTGTGACATATTATTTCTGATAAATGGTTTTTATGATGAGATACATAATTAGCACATAATTCAGGACAAAACTCAACAAAAACCGATGAGTTAATTGACAAACCGCACTATCGCGCTATAAGGCTTTGCTCTTGCCTTAAAAAGTGCCTGTGCCCAGGTGGCGGAATTGGTAGACGCACTAGCTTCAGGTGCTAGCGGTCGCAAGATTGTAGGAGTTCGAGTCTCCTCCTGGGCACCATATCTTACTTCAAAGTCCTTCGCTTCGCTCTGTGTACTTTGAAGTGGAATGTTGAAGGCGTGCGTCTAAAGGCTGCTCGTCGCCGCACGCAGCTATTTATTTAGACACGCTTGCTGATGGCTAAATTGATGCGCCGAGCCCTTGTCCTGTTAGGCTACCAAGAATTTCCTTCACGTTAGTAGCATTCATAGTTGACAGCTGCTTGAGCGTGCCTTCGTAAGATAATGTATTTTCTCGGCCATTGAAATGTTCTCGTTTTGCATCAGGTGCATGAGCTGATGGATCACGTTTTTTAAGCTCTTCATAGAGTGCTTGCTCTATGAGTGATGCTTTCTCTTCATCAAGCTGCTGCCCTTTTATAAAAATAGATACGTGGCCAGTAGGCGTGGAAGGCTTCCCATCATGATTTTCAATGCGTCCAACATAAGAGGGTCGAAAGCCGCTTGTTGGCGCCAATGTTATATCGGCGGCGGTGATGTTTGTGTTGGGGATTGCCCCGTTAATTGAAAAAATGCCTTATTTGAAAGAGAAGATTGAGCGAATTGGTAATTATGAAGACGAATATAAGCTAAGCCGCGCAGATATTATTGGGATTATTCAAGATGCCCATTCGCGCCGTATACTGGGCGTGTTGGATGAATA
>JAYTDB010000028.1:0-8841 GCA_043736135.1 Rickettsiales bacterium | reverse complement strand
CGAACGATGTGGTGCTGTATATGAAGGGCACGAAAGACATGCCGCAATGCGGGTTTTCGGCAACGGTGGCGGAGGTGCTGAAGCGCGTGGGTGTTGAGGATTACAAAGATGTGAACGTGCTCGCCGATGCAGAAATTCGTGAAGGCATCAAAGCCTACACCAACTGGCCGACCATTCCGCAGCTTTATGTGAAGGGCGAATTTATCGGCGGATGCGACATCGTGCGCGAGATGTATCAGTCAGGCGAATTGGCGACATTGCTCGCTGAAAAAGGTGTTGCTACTAAAGCGGCGTAATTACAGCTTTTGTTCTACTTTTTTGGCGCTGTTGCTGATGGCAGAGCCAGCTTTGCCGATGTCTTGGCCGGCGCCTTCAATGGTGTTGCATGCACTCAGAGTAATTAAAGCGAGAAGTAAAACGGCAGATTTCATAAATGCTCCATGGCTAGTTTTTTAAGATTGCCCAGTCTGGCACATGGTTGAAATCAATGTGATAGACAGTGGCAACGATGGTGAAGGTGAATAGTGTAATCGTAATTGCAGAAATGATATTGAGGATGAGTCCGCTGCGAATCATATCGGCTACGCGCAAATGTCCTGTGCCGTAAGCCAGCGCGTTGGGTGCGGATGCTCCTGGCAACATGAAGGCGCAGCTGGCAGCAAGCGTTGCTGGAATCATGATGATAAGTGGGTTGATGTGCATGGCGGTTGCCATGGCAGCAAGGATGGGCAAAAACGCGGTGATGGTCGCTACGTTATTCATCAGCTCGGATACGGCGATAAGTAGCAGCGTAACCACGACTACCACCAGCATAATATTCAAGCCCGATAATAAGCTCAACTGCTCGCTCAACCAAATGGTAACGCCGCTATCGGTGAGTGCAGTAGATAAACTCATCGAGCCACCAAAAAACACCAAAATACCCCATGGTAATTTCACCGTATCTTTCCAATTGAGTGCGAATTGATTGAATTTCAGGGTGGTGGGCATCAGGAACATGAGAAATGCGCCGAGCACTGCGATCATCGAATCTTCGATGTGAATGCCGAGATAGGATTGTATCGGGTGGCTGAATACCCATAATATCGCGGTGAACGCAAACACGGCAGACACCACTTTTTCTTCGCGGCTCATGACACCCAAATCTTTGTGGGCATCAGTCACGATGGTGCGGACATCGCTTCTGCGCTCTCCTTTACGCAAAAACAAATAGCACAATACAACCCATGTAAATGCCAGCAACATGACGGCGATAGGTACGCCGAATTCCATCCAGTCAGATAGGCTGAGTGCCTTGTCGTAATGCGCGGAGATGAACCCGACCATAATCGCGTTAGTCGGTGCGCCGATGAACGAAGATAGCCCGCCAATGACGCAGGAATAGACCACGCCAAGCACCATCGCTTTGGCAAACGGGCAGTTGGTATCAGGATCTTCGTGGGTTCTGCCTGAAAGCAGTAATGCCATGGAAATCGCCATTGGCAACATCATGATGGCGGTGGCAGTATTGCTGATCCACATGCCCATAAAAGCGGTGGTTATCATGATGCCTGCAAGCACGCTTTTTTCGCCGTGACCAATGAGTTTTAGGATATTCAGCCCGATGCGGAAATGTAAATTCCATTTCTGCATGGCGAGCGAAATCACAAAGCCACCAAAAATTAAAAATACGATGGGATTTGCATAAGGAATCATGACGATTTTAAGGGGCGAAATATTCAGTGTGGGGAGCACAATGACGGGCAGCATGG
Source organism: Rickettsiales bacterium (assembly GCA_043736135.1). Taxonomy (GTDB): domain Bacteria; phylum Pseudomonadota; class Alphaproteobacteria; order Rickettsiales; family SXRF01; genus JAYTDB01. Next base: position 7,090 of record JAYTDB010000028.1, on the reverse strand, counting down.
ACGCAACTGGCAGCGGCATTGCCTCGGTAATCCACCAGCATGACATCCACAATGCAAGGCCGCACACTTTCCACGCATGGTCATTCATGCCCTCGGGAGCGGTAAAATAAAAGGTGAGCAAAAACAGAAATGGGCCAAGGAAATAGCCGATTTTCTTTGTCAGCGCATTGGTGTCGTCGCAAGGTTGGGCAATATTATTTGCCATATGCATCGTATCCTGTTGCGGAAGGTTGTTTTTTGAAGCCAGAATCTAGCCGTTATGCGCTTCAAAGACAAGTATTTTAGTTACTGCAGTGCGGCAAGTCGTCATCCCCGCGAAGGCGGGGATCTGGAAATACACAAGTATGTCATCACTTTTTGTAAAAAATTCTTCTTCTAAAAGCTCACTACCAATACGCTCTAGATCCCGCATCACGTGCGGGATGACAAGTATTTTAGTTACTGCAGTGCGGCAATCAGCTTTTTCATGTCATCGGGCAGAGGTGCTTCGAAGCTCATTTCTTTGCCACTGCGTGGGTGGATAAATCCCATTTTATAGGCATGTAATGCTTGGCGGTTAAACGCCAGCAAAGCCTCTTTTGCATCGGGATAGAGGTTTTTTGCTGCCGAGGATTTGAGGCGCGATTCGGTGCTGGAACCATAGGTTGCATCGCCGACCAGCGGATGTCCGATATGCAAAAAATGCACACGAATTTGATGTGTGCGTCCTGTCTCAAGTTGGCACTCGACCATACTAACAACCGAAGGCTGTAAATTTTGAATCATCTGATAATGCGTCGCGGCAGACTTGCCGCCTTTTTTGACGACCGCCATTTTCTGGCGATTGGAAATGGAACGACCAATATTGCCGGTAATCGTGCCGCTGGCGGGAATCGGTGTGCCCCAGCAAATGGCGCGGTAAGTGCGTTTGAGTGTGCGCGTGGCGAGCTGCTCGGATAGGTGATTATGCGCCGCATCGTTTTTTGCGACCACCAATAACCCTGTCGTGTCTTTGTCAATGCGGTGGACGATGCCAGGGCGTTCGACGCCGCCAATACCCGAGAGTGAATCGCCGCAATGGGCGAGTAAGGCGTTTACCAGCGTCATATCGCGGTTGCCAGGGGCAGGGTGGACGGTGAGCCCTGCTTGTTTGTTGATGACGATGACATCTTCGTCTTCATAGATAATATCCAGATCCATCGGCTGCGCCAGCATGTGCGACGGGGCGGCAACGGGAATCACCAAATGAAATTTTTGTCCTGATTTGACCTTCATCGCCGCATCAGTTATAGCTACGCCTTGCAAGGTGAGATGGCCTTGGGCAAGTAAGGCTTGGATGCGTGAGCGCGAGAAATCGGGCAAGCGGTCGGATAAATATTTATCCAGCCTTGTGCCTGCGCCGTCTTCATCCACTATCACTAATTTTGTATCTATGGTGTCCATATGTCCCCTGAGTCGTCCCTAAAGAGCCTGAAAACCTTGGTTATATCAATGGGTATTTTGCTGGTGCTCGGTTTTCTTATCACGCTGGCGGGTGCGTGGATGAAGTTTCAAGGCAAGAAAGGCGCGGATGCCAAGGCGTGCAGCGAGGCTGTAGTCGAACTAAAAGGCAAAGGAAAATTACTGCATAGCGAGGCGCAGGATGGCAAAATCATCCTCACATTCTCGCAAAAAAGCGGCGAACGGGAGTTTGTTTCGCTGGATAGTTGCACTGGCAAGCAGTTGAGCAACGTAAAAATTCTGCTGGATAAGGACTAGCTGTCATCTCGTCATCCTGCTGATTTTGTTAAAAATCGAGCAGGATCTCGGCATTATTAAGCTGGATACTGCTCCATGGCTGTGCCATGAGCAGCATGACGAAATCGTTAGTCACCCTGAGTTAAACGCTGTCACAAAAGCTTCATTTGATTGAAGTGCTGTTTTTGGGTAGTATGCAAGATAAGGAGATTTAATTATGGCAGTTGCAATACCGAATATTTCGCCAGAATTGACTTTGGCGGGAGGACTGGAAAACATATCAACTCATTTGCTGGGTGCTGCAAGTGAGTCGCGAGCCGATAATAAGGCTTTTATTGGAAGCCAGTTTGAAGCTGCCGCAAACCATGTGGGTGAAATTTCCAAAGATGTATCCAAAGAAGGCGAGCAGGCGGTTGTTGACGCGGCGCGCGGCAGAGCGGCTGACGCGGTGAACCAAGTGCGCGGTATGCTTGCGATGCTTCCAGCTGATAGCCCGCATCGGGCGGCGTTGACCACAGCGTTGCAGTCGGTCGAAGGGTTGTCGATTAATACGGCTGACCATGCGGCCTTTGCTTCCAGTGTGATTGATAATGCAAAAGGTGCGGCCAATAACGCGGGTGCGGAAGTCGTGCAAAGCGCGGCGGCAGGGCTGGTTATGTTAGGCGCTGGCGCTGGTATATTAGGTGGCGCAGAGTCTGCTGGACTTGGCGGATTGATTTCTTCAGGTTCGCTGCTTACTGGCTTGATGGATTCGCATGAACAAGAGCGGTTTAGCAGGTTGCCGGGGGTAAAAGAAGCCCTTGCCAGCATTGAAGGTTGGTCTAAATCTTTGCCAGCAAGCTCGGAAATCATCGACACAAAATTTGCGCAGCTGGGCTCACAAGCATTTGAAAAATTAGGCGGAATGGTTGCTCAATATACACCATCAACTGGCATTGCTAAGGCTGCTCAAGGCATAACGGCCTAATTTCTCCTTTGTGACAGTTCCGTGAAGGGCTGTGAATCTCCTCTATCTTACGTCATAAAAGCTTCATTTGCCCTCTTTCGCAGGTTGGCATATAGTGATATTATAGATAAATGGGATGAAGCCCCCAAAAACCCTATAGAATATAACCCTAGAGGATATCATGTTTGGATTTGGCGATAGCGATGATAATCAACCCAAAAACCCTATACTTGCGGGCTTTAGCCGTCCGGTAGAGTGGGTGAAGAATTTTGTTAAAGAAACCTTCGGTGGCGCGGCTAAAGGCGCGTTAATTGGAGCAATTGCACTGCCAGTGATTAAAGCAGCGATGTTACTTGCAATTCCTGTGGCTGGCCCTTGGATTGGGCTTGCTGGGGTTGGCGCGGCTTATACGGGCATTGGTTCGGGTTTATTAGCAGGCGGTATTGTAAGCTCAGCATTAAGCGGCGCGATGGTTGGCGCAGGTTTGGGCGCAGTCATTAAGGGCGGCATGGCGATTAATAATGGCAGCGAAGCCGTTGATGCGGCTGAACAAAAGCTGTTGTTTGGTGCGCAACGCAAGGCGCAAATGGAAGCGAATATGGCGATGGTGCAACAAAATCTCAATACCGCGCGGGGAATGACGGCGCAAACGCAAGCGCCAGCTATGATGCAACCTGTTGTACAGCAACAATTACCTATGGGTATGGGGCAGCAACAGCAGGGGTGGGTGAAAGGTTAATAGCCGTTGTCACAAAAACTTCATTTGTTTTTGCGGCATGGGCGGGGCATAATTGGGGTTAAAGTAACTAAAAGGTCGGAAAATCAGTGACCTAATTGGAAATGTGTAGAACGGGAAAGACAAGATTATGGCAAAACCAATTCAAAGAGATGGATTCGATACCGTAGAAACTGCCGCTGTTGGTGGCTTAAAAGGCGGATTGCTGGGTGCGGTTGCATCATTCGCTGTGGGCGCGCTTGCGGTTGCTGGTGTAATTTATGGTGGAGCATTGGTTCTGGGCGGCACAGCATTAGTTGCTAGTGCGGCGGCAGGGCTTACAGGCACAGCGATTGCGGTGGCTTCTATCGCAGGTGGTATTGTTACCGCTGCTATTGGCGGCTCTACGGCTATTGTTGGTGGTGGCTTACTCGGCCTTGCAAAAGGTGCTAATAAAGCATCGAAAGAAAATGTGGCGTATGCACAGGCGGTCGCGCAAAATCCAAGCATCGATCAAGCGAAATTAGTTGAAGCGCAGAATGCGGGTATGCAGCAAGGTTTCCAAGCGGGTGCGCAACATGTGATTGAGCAATTGCAAGCGGCACAAGCGGCGCAACAACAAATGGCAGCAGCGCAGGCGCCTGTAACAAATCATGCAGATAAAGTCGGCGGCCCGAAAATGGATGCTGAAAGCTATGCAAAATCAATTCTGGCGCAACGCGAAGCACAGCAAACTGCTGGCGCACAATTAGGCTAGGAGTATAGGTCATGGGTATTCGTGATGCTTTTTCAAAAGGTCGGGGTGTAGCGCAAGCGGATTGGGCTGCTAGTCGCGAGGCTCTAACGAATAGAATTTCTGGCATTAGCGCAAAAACGGCTACTGCTGCCGAAGGTGCTGCTACTAAGGCGATGACTGTTGCTGAAGCGGCGGCTTTTCGTGTTGGTACTATTGGTCCTTCTAGTATTGTAAAAGGGGCAGGTAGAACACTAAAAGGTGCTGGAAAAGGCGCGTTGATTGGCGCGGGTATTGTGGCGTTGGGTTCTTATTTGGCGTTTTCAAAGAATGGCAAGAAATTTGATGCGATGGAGCAGCCGATTGCGCCATTACCGCCATTGCTGACCCCGCAAGATTTGGTGATGCAGCAGCAAGCGGCTATGCCGCATGCGGAAATGGGGCCAGCGGAGGGCTATGCAGCGAATCAATGGCAGAATATGGTACGCCCAGGTCAAGCTCAGCAACAGCTGGGTGCGCCGCGCATGTCGGCTGTTTCCCCTGAAGCCGTGCAAAATTTGGGTGGCACAACCCCTCAAATTTAAGCCTGTCATCCCGAGCCCCGTGTTGTAGTACGGGGTAAACTCCGCCGAGGGATTTTTTCATTATTAGGTTATGATGCTGATTAAATTGGATACTGCTCTTTTTCTAGCGAAAAAAGCAGTATGACGGATGAAATTGCGTTTTTGTATTTGACAAGCGCGAATCAGCAAGTATATTCCCACTCCCTTTAACTGTAATTTAGTAGGAATATTCCGTGACAAAACGCGTAACAGCCAAGTACAAAATCAGCCGCCGTCTGGGCGTTAGCCTGTGGGGCGATGCTAAGGATCCTTTCAATAAACGTGCGTATGCGCCTGGTCAACATGGTGCGGCAAAACGTAAGAAAACATCGGATTACGGCACTCAGCTGCGCGAAAAGCAAAAGCTACGCGGTTATTATGGCAACATTACTGAGCGTCAATTCCGTAAAATTTACACGGAAGCTGAGCGTCGTAAAGGTGATACAGGCGAAAACCTCATTGGTTTGCTCGAGTGCCGCTTGGATACAGTGGTTTACCGCATGGGTCTGGTGCAAAGCGTATTCGCTGCACGCCAATTCGTGAGCCATGGCCATGTTCGTGTGAACGGCAAAAAAGTAAACATCCCTAGCTATAACGTGCAAGAAGGTGATGAAGTTGAAGTGCGCGAAAAATCAAAACAGAACGTAAAAGTTCTCGAGATGATTCAGAACCCAGAACGTGGCGTGCCTGAATATATCGATTTTGATAAAGATGCATTGAAAGCAAAATTCGTGCGTACACCGAAATTAGCTGAAGTACCGTATGCATGTATCATGCAACCGAACTTCGTAATCGAGTATTACTCACGCTAAAATTGATTTCTATGGCTGCTTTTGGTGTCAAAAGCGTACTCAAAACTCACGTATTATTCATACGCTCAAGTTTTTCCGCGCGTTTTTTCCTACAAATCAGCTCATAGTAATAAATTTGCTGGCCAGCGCGCTAGCGAAACTATTATTAGAATGCAAAAAACCCGGGCAGATTGCTCGGGTTTTTTTATGTGTTTTTATTGCCCCATCAATGTGGCGCTTGCCGTACCAAATATCAGCGGATATTCAAGCCGTAGCGGCAGGTGGCGGTCGTCATCGCTAAAATACATGACGAGTGGCGCTTCGTTCGGTTTTATATCGTCCAGCTCATTCTGTGTGAAGCCTGCGAGTGTCTTGCGGGTGGCGGTTACAAAAATGGTCGAAGTTTTTTTATCGCCCATTTTGATGATTTTTTGTCCCACAATCACAAACGTACCCTCGGTTAAACGCCTGCCATCATAATAGTTGAGTGTGAACTCTGTGCGTTTGTCGGCCAGCGCGCGGGTGAGTTCACTGCGTATGGCAAGCCCGTATGAGAGCGGGTCAAATGATTTGTTTTTGAGTGCATCGGCAACGGCAGGACGTACCGCGCGGTTATCGGGCGGGAGAATGACTTCTTCGCTGATGACGCCGTGGGCGCGAATGATTTTCACGTATTTTTTCTTTTTACGCGTTTGATAATCGCTCTCGTAATGCACATCAGTATAGAGGAAGTTTTTCCCCTTGCCGCTAGCGGCCGTGGTGCTGTCATGCTGCACAAAAATGCGCGTAATACCTGTGGTGTGAATCTCGGAAGACGCGTTGTATTGGCTGGCATCTTGCGTGAAGGCGATGTCCATCGTGCCAAAAGGAATGCCCGCGACCGAAAACATATATCGCCCCTTAAAATCGATGGCAGGCATGAGTGGCTCTGCCTTTGCGGGGGCGGAAAATAATATAAATAGCAGCAAGATATTGATAATTCTCAAGGCGCACCCCATATAGAATTTGTAATATCATTCATTAGGAGAGTATCTATGAATCAGGATAAATATACAGAGAAATCGAAAAGTTTGCTGCAAAATGCGCAAATGGGTGCGCTGAAAAATTCGCATCAGCAATTTAAGCTTGAGCATTTATTGGTGACGCTGCTTGAGGATAAAGAGCAGCAAGTGGCAACCCTTATTCGTGCCAGTGGCGGCGATGTTGCGGGCATTACGCAGGCAGCGAATGTTGCGTTGGCGGCCATACCCAAGGTGGAGGGCGCAGGTGCAGGACAGCTTTATTTAAGCGGCGAGATTGCCAAATTTTTTGATAACGCCGAGCAGTTGGCGACAAAAGCTGGCGATGAATATGTGACAGTAGAGCGCCTGTTGCAAGCACTTGCCATGAGCGGTGGTGTGGTGGCCAAAATATTGACGGATGGCGGTGTCAGCGCGCAAAAGCTGAATGCGGCGATTAATGAGATGCGCAAGGGCCGTACCGCAAGTTCTGCTAATGCCGAAGACCAATTTGAGGCGCTAAAAAAATACACCAAAGATTTTACGCAACTGGCGAAAGACGGCAAACTCGACCCTGTGATTGGTCGTG
>JAYTDB010000027.1:0-3415 GCA_043736135.1 Rickettsiales bacterium | reverse complement strand
CTTAAGAATGCCATGTAATCTAGATAATGCTAAGCCCAATTCTCGGATTTGTTCTTCAATAATGCGCGTCTTATTTTTCTCTACTTTAGGCCATTCTCTATAATTGTTATCTGAGGTTAATTTTTTTAATTCAGATAATGTTAGGCCCAAAAGACTCGCTAAGTCTTTTTTTCTGCCAATTCGGTGTAGTTTGCTTTGGTTTATAGAAATGTATTTAGGCGGTGGCATTTTCAATAATATGCATAAACTTAATTAGCTTATTTCTTGCCGCCGTCTTGAAAGGTTTTTTCTTATCTTTTTCAATATCCTCAGAAAAGAATATAATAGCAGAAACAGTGGTATCAAAATAATTTGCATATTTCTTGAGTATTTCCATCGATGGAGTTTTTTTTCCACTCTCAATTTCAGAAATGTAACTGGGTGATATGTTGATTTCTTTTGCAAGAACTGAGGTCTTGCAATCATGAAAAACTCTAATCAAACGTAGTGCTTCGCCAAGCATAAAATCCTCTTAAATTAAAAAATAGGGGAAGAATTAGTCTCCCCTAAGCAGATGCTCAATTATCAAGAGCACAGAACGCACCACTAAAAACCGTATGGCACGTTTAATACGCTTCCTAAGCAACCGCCAAAGGATACGCATCTGCTTCAGTTCAACACACGACCGCACCGTAAGGTGAAGTAAGGGCCATTTTCGACGCTTTTGCTTCATAAAAACTCCTTTCTCACACATCCATTTTATTGGTGTGTGTCTCAGGAGAAAGGATGGGTCGCAGCCGTGTATTCATTCTTCCCCATATTCGACCCTCCGGTCTCAGGAGGGGTCGCTGACGCGCCCGACGCATATACACGAGGCATACGAGGCGGACATGGCAGCTTAGAAAAGGTGGACTTTCGTCCGCGAGTGCCGAAGCACTCCAATCGTGTCCGAGACATCGACCCTTTCCTTACGGGTGATCTATACATACCGTAACGAGTAATTTTGTCAACACAATAATTCGCTATTGGCGAATTTATTTCGCTGTTAATTTATCTAATATATTATATGGTGCCTTTGACACCTGCCGTCTTTTTCTGCAAATCGAGCTAACCGTGGACAGCCACGCACGGCAATCTCGCCAAGCGGAGCTCCGGCTCAAACCGGAATATGAAAGTCAATTTTATGGCAACTCGTAAAATTGGTCGTGACGCTGGAAACGGACAGTTCATACCTGTTCGTGAAGCGCAACGCGATAAGAAAGGTGCTGTCGTTGAGACAATTAAAGTCCCATCGAAGCCCCCGACAAAAAAGAAATAGTGTGAGCTAAATCTTTGCGGCAGGTGTCACCCTATCATTTATCAAGTAAAGATTCCGTTACCCGATACACAATAAGTTCTAAGTCCTATTTGTGTCCTAGCCCATTTTAGGGCTTTTCATTTTTCGGGATCAAAAACCGCCGGAGAATGGCGGTGAGTGAATGGTGGAGGAGGAAGGATTTGAACCTTCGAATCCCGAAGGAGACAGATTTACAGTCTGTTGCCATTGACCGCTCGGCCACTCCTCCACACGAGGGTTAGTCATTAGTGGTTAGTCACTAGTAACTAGTAAAAGTAGCCAGCTACTGGTTACTAAATACTCGTTACTTGGTACTCATTACTAAAGCTAACAGGGTGCCACTTCTATTAAATTGCATGTCACTGGTCAAACATTTAATTGCAATTTGCGCCATATCTTAGTATGCTTATGAAATGCCTACATTAATAGCATTATTGCTGACATTTATTCAGCTGGTCGCCGTATCAGTCGGCTATTTGCGCCCTGAAACGGGGCTATTTGATTTCACCATTACCTACGGATCGCCCCCCGCGATAATGCTCAGCATACTAAATCATCAAGCGGGTGATTTATTTAGCAGTTTTTATTTCGTTCTGATTGCGATTTTTCACCTTGTGAAATACGTCACAATGGCAATTTCACAAGTACAAGCGAACTCGCTGACACTGCATTTTACGACCATTATTTTTGAGGTGATGTATCTAGGAACAGCGTTTTATTTCGTTTTACACCACTAACGCAATTCTTCGTTATAGCCATCGCGGTAGAAGGTAAAAGCGATGAGCGAAGCGATACAGCTTGCCATCACATACGCGGCGATAGCACGCGCATCGCCGAAGCTTTTCAGCAACCATTCACAAACCATCGGCGACGTGCCACCAAATACCGCCGCACTCATGTTATAAGCGATTGCCATGCCAGTAAAACGCACCGAGGTGGGAAACATCTCAACCAACAATGCGGCAACTGGCCCAACATACACACCGAGTATCAGCGCGAAGGCGAGTTGCGCCAGCATGATGGTTTGAAAGCCGATACCCTCAACCAAATGTGAAAAAATGGGATAAGCAGCAAAGAGCATCACCGTTGCTGCCGCCATCATCACTTTTTTTCGGCCTATTTTATCCGAAACCCATGCGGAAATCGGCATCATTAGGAGCAATGCCAACATATTATAAACGCTGAGTTTAATCGCATCGGCAGGAATCAGCCCCAAATGCACTTTAGAAAAACCGATAAAATATATCGTCGTGAGATAAAACGGCATCGTCACCGTGATGTAAATAACAAGCCCTTGTAGCATCGCTGCCTTATGGGTGCGGAAGGCCTCACGCAGCGGTTGCTCGGAGAGATGCCCGCCTTCTTTTGCTGCCTCATAGGCGGGGCTTTCCGAACATTTATTGCGGATATAAAAACCCACAAGCCCAATAATCACGCCGGTTAAAAATGGAATCCGCCAACCCCATGCCTCAAATGCATCTTGCCCCAGCAACGCAATCAACCCTTTTACCACGAACAGCCCGAGCAAAAACCCCAGCATCATGCTGACAAGCGCGCTCGCCCCCGCAATACCACGTTTTTTTGCCGGCGCATGCTCAACCACATACGCAATCGAGCCAGAAAATTCACCGCCCAACGACATGCCTTGCAGTAAACGAATGAGCGTCAATAATATCGGCGCCCAAATGCCGATTTGCGTATAAGTCGGCAACGCACCGATCAAACCCGTTGGAATCGCCATCATCAAAATCGCCACCACCATCGACAGACGGCGGCCATATGTATCGCCCAACCAACCAAAAAATATCGCGCCTAATGGGCGTACAACAAACCCTGCAGCAAATACGCCATACACCGCGAGCATTTGCACAAACGCATCGCCTTGTGGAAAAAACAGCGTTGAAAGCAGCCACGCCATTTGCCCATAAAGCGCGTAATCATACCACTCCAACCCATTACCAATCATGCTCGATAAAACGACTTTTTTCACAGCTTCACCTTCTTGCCTTTTTTGCGTTCCGAGTCTGATTTCAACTGTCCACACGCCGCCATAATATCCTGCCCACGCGTAGCACGAATCGGCGCGCTATAGCCCGCATC
>JAYTDB010000026.1:0-3761 GCA_043736135.1 Rickettsiales bacterium | reverse complement strand
AGCTTGACCTGGGGCGGGATAGACCTGATCGAAGCCATAGGCTTTGCCGTCGACAGCATCCCTGAACTCAACTAGACCGTTGCCATCCCCATTATCAGCTGGGGCTAGCCCAAAAAGCTGGTCGCCCTTGGGGCAGTCGCCCGGGGCGCAGTTATATTTCAACTTGAAGGTCAGAAATGCAGCTTGATAATTTTGCAGTTGGGTGACCTGTTGGCGAATTAGCGCCGCTTTCATTAGCTCTTTCCCCGCCACCACACCACCTGCCAATAACCCAATAATGGCGATGACGATAGAGAGTTCAATGAGGGTAAATCCCGTTCTTTTTATCATGTTACTCCGTAGCTTTAGCTGCTGCCTCTGCTGCGGGTGCATCAGGTGCTTTTGCTTCGGCTTTCTTTTTGCGAGGGTCATACGGTTCTTGCTGCGGAATCGGCATGCGCGCGAGCAAGCGTGATTTGAAGAATTTGTCTTTATAATAGAAAATCTTTTTGGTGCGAATAGGTGCAAAAGATTCGATGAGCAAAATTTGTTCGTCGCGTGGCAGGGTAATTACTTCTTGCGGCAATAGCAGCGCACGCTGCACTTCCGAGGTGTTGACGGTACGTGCTGCGGGGTTCATATCCAAGAATTTTGGTTTGTTATGCGAATGCTGCATCGCCGTGCGGTTGCCGATGAGCTGTGAAATCAAGTTTGCGGTTTCCACGTTGTTCGCGGCAAAAGTAATGCGGTAATAGCTGTTGGACAGGAAGCTATTCATGCCGGCTTCTTCGTAAATCCCTTTGAGCTGCTGCGTATCTTGCACGATGAGGAACAGCTTTACACGGTATCCGCGGAAATAGGCGATGCCCACTTGGAATTGCGGCATTTCGCCGAGTGATGGAAACTCATCCATCATAAACATCACGCCGTATGGCTCATCTTTTTTCGGCATATGGCGAGTCATAAAGTCAGTCGCCTGCTGATAGAATACTTTCAGCAATGGTTCTAAGCGCTGTAAGTTGTCTGGTGTCACGCCGCAGAACACGCTCATTTTATTTTTCTTGAGTTTTTGCATGTCAAAGTCAGAGCGTGCAGTCGTCGCGTCAATCAGCGGGTTCGCCCATAGCTCAAGGCCGGAGTTGAGCGTCGAGATTACGCCCGAACGTTCCTTGTCAGCCTTTTGTAAAAAGGCCGCGATGTTCATATAAGCAACAGGGTGAATACGTTTGCCGATGGTGTCGAGTACGACGGCTAAGTTATAGACCACATCATCCGAGCGCATGGTGCGTACCACCTCGCCGAAGCTGTTGACTTTTTCAGGTACAGCAATGAGGTAGAGAATAATGCCGAGCAATAAAGAGCGCGCTTCGTTTTGCCAGAATTCTTGTTCAGGCAAAATAAGGTTACATATTTTTTGTACGTCATCGACCATCTGTCCGGGTTTTTCAGAAATCCAGTCGAGCGGGTTGTAGCAATGCGAAATACCGTCAGGATCGGCAGGGTTCCACAGGAATACTTCTTGTCCAATGGAGGCGCGATAACCGCTGGCAAGCTCATGGTTTTCCATTTTAATGTCATGCACCACGACCGAATCTTGCCAAAAAAGCAGGTTGGGAATCACGAAGCCGACACCCTTACCCGAACCCGTTGGCGCAAATAATAATACGTGCTGGAAATCATCGGCAATCAGATAGCCTTTTTTAGTATTACCGAGCAAGAAGCCTTTTTTGGCGCGGAGTTTTGCCCTGCCGATTTCTTTTTCGCTTGCCCAATGTGCATCACCATGCACGCTTTCGACTAATTTAAACGGGCGGAAATCAAGCAGCGGTGCACGTGCGAAGAATAACAATAGCAACCCGAATAGTAGGCCACCTGCGGGCGGTGCAATATACATCATCGTGTATTGATTGAGCTGTTCTTTATATTCGGGCGGGAAATCACCGACGAAATTCCAATAATATTTGGCGTATTCATACCAATATTCGGCAAGCGGTTGGTAATATTGCAAAACAATGTGCGGCTTTTGCAAATGGTTGATGTAGTCTTGTCCGTAATTTTGGATAATGACGTAACCAATGCCTGCATAGGTCGGCACAATCAGTAACAAAGATACAACAAGCACCAACAATAGGGTGTTGCCTAGTTTGCGTTTAAAATTGCCAATATCGGTTGGGTTCATTGCCATGGATTATCTATGGCACATTACATAGATTCTTTAAAGTAAATTTCTGAGACATAGCGAGTACCTCTTGGACCGCGCTTTAATTGGATAATGACGCTGATAACGTGATCGATATAGCTGCGGACTTGATCGCGGGTAATGCCAAGCCCAGCTTGCAAAATCATCAGCGTGATTTGCTCGATGGCGAGTTCGGGCGTATCGGCGTGAAGCGTAGAAATCGAACCTGGATGGCCTGTATTCACTGCGCGCATAAACGAGAAGGCTTCGGCGCCGCGTAACTCGCCTAGCATCAGGCGGTCAGGACGCAAACGCAAGCACGCCTCAATCAAATTCTGCATAGTGACTTGTGCGCGACCTTGACCACCTTTAGATGCAATCAAATGCACGCGGTTAGGCAAATGGGGAATCATAATCTCGCGGGCATCTTCACACGTGATAATACGTTCTTCGGGCGGAATGACTTTTAGCATCGCATTAAAAAAGGTCGTTTTACCTGTAGATGTGCCGCCGCTTACAATAATATTTTTCTTAGCCAAAATAGCTGTTTTAATAAACTCTTTGACGTTACCATCATTGAGTAGTGAGCGCAGTTGTTTATCGATTGGGTTTTCGGTTTTACGGACGATAGTGCTTTGGAATGCGCCGAGCGCTTCATATTGATCGAGGTCTAAGTTGACAATGGTTTGTTTGCGGATAGAGATGGCAATGGTGCTTGCTTCCACGGCTGGTGGAAACACAACTTGTACGCGATAACCTGCGGGCAGGGTCGCGGACAGGAGAGGGGTTTCTTCACTGATTTTTTGTTCGCTGGATTGGGCAATTAATCGCCCCATTGATTTGAGATGCTGTAAATCGAGTTCGGGTACATGATGCATGGTCATGTCGCCACGTTTTTCAATCCACACTTCCTTAGGCTGATTAATTGAAACCTCGCTCACCGCCGGATCTGACAGGAAGGGTTGCAAAGGTATTAAATATGTTTCAAGAGCGGTAAAACTCATTCCACAAACATGCCCCCCGCTGATTCTGCCGGGAATTTGAGATCTTTATTTACGAATACGCTGATGCGTGTGCCTTGATCAACTGTAATCGTTGGGTTGATATCCAACACTTTTTTTACCATATCTGTACCCACCGCACCGACGGCTGATGCTGCATTTTTTGCGGCATCGGCACCAGAAGAATTCGTATTGGTTGTGCTGCCCGCTGTTGTTGTCGTAGTGGATGTGCCTACTGCTTTATCTGATGCCACGCCAACACCCAACGTAATCACGCTGGTGAGTAAAGCGGCGCTAAAGGCTTCCGAATATTTATTATCAACTTGTCCCCCGACGCCTGCGCGTCCGAGCCCATCAACTCCAGGTGAGCCAATCATGATATCTACACCATCAGGACGAATGACGCGTGTCCAGATAACCAATATGCGTTTTTGACCCGTGATGATGCCAGTGTTATAGGTTCCAATTAAACGAGAGCCTTTTGGAATAAGTATATTCTTTCCTGCTTCTGCATAGACATCGCGACTGACAATACCGCGCAAAAGTCCTGGTAAATCTGTATTGATAGCGGTCTCTAGCACTGCATTAAGAATTTTTCCCTG
>JAYTDB010000025.1:0-6097 GCA_043736135.1 Rickettsiales bacterium | reverse complement strand
GTTTTTTTCTGGTAGGCTTCGAGGAAGTTGATTTCATTCATACGAGATGATTATCCCAGGCTTGCAAGCTTGTCAAAATATCTGGTGATTGTTGTGTCATCACATCGCGAACCAGCCACACATCTTCCATGCATTGTGCATCGTCCCAATTGGCGATGGTAATATTTTCTGCCGCGCAGTGCAGGCTACAGCCTTTGGCAAAGAGTGCAATATAAAGTGTTTCGCGCTTTGATTTTGATGTCGGCATTTGAAAAAGGCTATACATGACGATGCCCTCCAGCGTGTCGAGTTCTGCGAGTACCGCATCTAAAATCAACGTGCAGCCTTCCATGCAATATTCAGTAGCCGATAGCAAAAAACGTATGTTTTTTTTTGCGCAATAATCGCGAATAACCAGCTGCTGAATATGTTGCGGGGTAGAGCGCCCCATCTCCATCCGCGCAGAAATATAGCCACGATAACCTGAGCGGTTAGCGCTCATACAAAGCCTTTGGGCAGTTCATAGCGCAAGCCCAGACGTGTGGTTGGACGCAAAGTAATAGGATCAAAAAATTCACCTAATTTTTTGTCGGCATAAGGGCTGAGTGCTGATTTAAAGCGACAATTGCTTGACCATCGTGATTCTTTTTCCACGTTCACACGGTTGCCGTGCATGATGTTCTGCGTGAAAATAAGCACTTCACCATAGGCGGTTTCAATGAACGGCGCATCTTTAGCGACGGCCTGATAGAGCGATTCTGCGGTTGCATGGTTTGCGAGGTTGGGTTGCACCTTCGCATCGGTTTTCGTATCGGTAAAATACATCGCCTTAGTGCCATAACAATCAGAATACGGGATCCACAATACCACCTCATACGGCGAATCGCCCGACCACACATCCGAATGAATCGGCAGCAGTGATGAATCATCATCAGGCAGTTGGATGCTGATATTGACGCGGCGTTGCATAACTAGCTCATTGCCAACCAATGTCTCCAGCGCTTTGCGCGCGACCGAGAAATATGCCTCGCGGAACCATGGTTCTTTATTCATCGCTTCAAAAATGCCCAAGCGAAAAGCATTGAGTTTTTCAGGCGATACATGCTGGTGGATATTATCCAAAAAAGCAGCATGGTCAGAAGGCATTGGCAGCGATAATTGGCTCGCTGAAGCGGCAACAATAGTTGCGCGGAGTTTATCCAGCGCGGTTTTATCTTCCGCCGCCACTTTGACGATGCCGCGCGATAAGAACTCGTCACATAACCCGCGCTCATCTGCACGCAAGAAATCTTTAGGCTGCATTGACATTCGTTTTTCCATTCAAACAATCGCGCACCGACTGTGCAATCTGGTCTGGCTGCAAGCCGTAGGTACGCATTAAATCATCTTGCCCGCCGTAATGTTTGGCGAACACATCGGGGATACCTAAGCGTTTAAATGCAACATTGCCTTGATTATTATCAAGCAAACATTCAGCCACTGCGCTACCCAATCCACCAATTAGCGTATGTTCTTCAACGGTCATTACCAGTGAGCTATCCGCGGCATATTGGAGAACGGCTTTGGTATCGAGCGGTTTGATGGTGTGCATGTGTAATACACGCGCATGGATGCCTTCTTTTTCCAACTCATCCGCCGCTTCCATGCTGCGCTGCGTGGTCACGCCCGTTGCGATAATCAGCACGGGTTTTGGTGTTTTTACGTCGCGTACCAGAATCGCTTTGCCGATAGTAAAACCGAGTTCAGCGCGGCTAATCACCGTGTCTCCGCCTTTAGCGAGGCGAATATAAATCGGTTGCTTATAGTCGAGCGTTTGCTCCATCAGTCGCACCATTTCTTCGGCGTCTGATACAGCAACAACGGTCATGTTCGGCAGTGCGCGCATAATGGCGATATCTTCAATCGCCAAATGGGTTGGGCCAAGCGGCGTGTACACCAAGCCACCACCATTTGAAATCAGGCGAATGGGTAAATTATGCAAGCACGCATCCACCGCGACTTGCTCATAGCAGCGGCGGGTGATGAAGGTGGCGATGGTGTTGACGTAAGGAATAAATCCTTCCAGCGCCATACCCGCTGCCATGCCCATGCAATGCTGTTCAGCGATGCCTTCCATGAAATAGCGATCAGGGAATTCGGCTTGCATGTCTTTTAGCAACCCAGGGCTTAAATCCGAGCCAATGAACACCACGCGCGGATCTTTTTTCGCGAGAGTATGCACCATATCAACGCACGTTTTACGCATGGGAAGATGACAAGATGAATGATGAAAAGATGACAGAGGACATTATGCAACCTTTGAACGTAAGTTAACGAGCATACCAATAATAAAGTTATATTCTTCTACACACTCCGCGTAAAGTTTTTCTGACATATATCCGAGATCAACTGCAAACTTTAACCAGACTCGGGTTTCTTCTGCTGATCCCTCGGCAATAGCAAGATAGCGCATAAATTCTGCCTTTGAATATTTCTGCTTGGGAAAGCCCTCAGCGATATTAGCACAAATGGATTTGCTTGACCGTCGCAATTGATTGGCGAGTGCGGATTGTTCAATAGCAGGAAATGTAAGCGTAGCTTTGTGAATGACTAGGGCGATATTATAGGCGTGTTGGAATACTCGTAAATCATTAGCCCTTTTGACTACTCGCGGGCTGATATCTTCAATCCTGTCATCTTTCATCATGTTATCTTTCATCTAAACTCGGCGTCCATCTGCGCGAACACATCGGGTTTCATGCTCGATTGGTGATGCCATTTCGGATCATTTTCGGCAAAAGATAGCCCTTTGCCTTTGACCGTGTGGCAAATAATCATGGTGGGTTTTTCCGTTTGTTTTGGCAGGGATTTTAATAAGGTTTGCAGTGCGTTCACATCATGTCCATCGACCTCATGCGTATCAAAATTAAATGCCCGCCATTTATCGGCAAGCGGTTCCAGACTGAGAATTTCGCGCGTGGCACCTGCCGATTGAATTTTGTTGTAATCGACCAACGCAATCAGGTTAGACAGCTTGTGCTTGCCAGCAGACATGGCGGCTTCCCATACCGAGCCTTCGTTGATCTCGCCATCGCCCATGACCACGAAAATTTTGCTATCGCGTTTTTCCGCGCGGGCGGCGAGCGCCATGCCAATACCGATGGATAGACCGTGTCCGAGTGCGCCCGTAGATGCTTCAACGCCGGCGACTTTGCTGGCATCAGGATGCCCGCCCAAAATACCGTCGGTGCGGCAGAATTTATCTAACTCGTCCACCCCGAAATAGCCTTTGTCGGCGAGTATCGCATAAAGGGCGATGCAGCCATGACCTTTGGATAATACGCAGCGGTCGCGTTCTTTCCATTTAGGATTTTTGGCATCAAAACGCAAAATATCGTCATACAATACGCGGAATATTTCCATCATCGACAAGGTCGAACCAATATGCCCGCGATTACCGCCTTTTAGCATACGCACCATTAAACTGCGCAGATATTTTGAGCGCGCATCAAGCGGTGGGGTGGTGAATTGTGGATAGCCTAGTTGAATGGGGTGCGTCACAAAAATTTCTCACTTGCTGTAAGCATCGCCTCGGCTTTGCCGAGCTGCTCGGATTTTACCTGTTCCCAGTCAGAAGCACCACGTGCATGGAGTCGCGCTTGCCAGCGTTCGGGGATAAATTCGTTTAGCAGAATTAGCGCCCAGCGCAAGCCAAATAGGGGATAATAGACGTTAAACCGTACTTCAATTTCAGCACCGTAAATAGCGACCATGTGGCCATAAAACTGTTGTTTCATCGCGGGAGTGAGTGGAGTGGCGGGGTGCAGTAAAAAATCGCACATCAATTTTACGGGATCGTCCCAGCCAAAATATTCAAAATCAATGAAATACAGCCTGCCATCAAGCGCACGCATGATATTATGGAAGCCAAAATCGGCAGCAATGAGCGTCTGTTTTTCCTGCGGAAGTGGCGTAGAAAAGTCTGGGTAGGATTTTCGTGCGGCAATGAGCCGTTTTTGAAATGTCGGTAAGAGTTTTTTGGACAAAAATTCCATTAATGCCGGATTTTCTTTGGAATAAGGCATTAATGCTGCCGTACGCTTTTCAATTTGCTCAATAATATTTTGACCCGATAAGCAGGCTTCAGATGCGGGCGGCACATCTTCTGCGTGGGTTTTTCCGCTGATATGGTGAAGTGTGGCGAGAAATACCGCCGCATCGTCAATATCACTGTCTTTAGGATTTTTGATAATATCGCCATCGACCCACGACATTAGCCCATAAGGCGATTCCGCCGCGACATAATAGGGAACGGAATGAATGCCATGCCAATGCATCAGGTCTAGCGCCAAACGTTCGGTGTTCAGGCGATCGCGCTTGTCATTTTCTAGGGCGGGATATTCTTTAAGCGCATAGAGTTTGTCTGCCGCCGCCGCCATATAGACACGGCTATTGCCGCCATTGCTCGCTTGCACGACTTCACGAATGGGCCTGCCAGCGAGCATGGATGCAATGTTTTTTAAATCTTCAAAACTCACTTTAGAATAGTCCTTTCAATCGCCTCCCAGCTGTTGCAAGCCATCCAACTGCCTTGTGGAGCGGGGGATGTTGCCGCATGAAATAACACGCGTTTGCAGTCAGTTGGAAAATGTGTCTCTTCGTACACTTCTACCAGATCATCAATAAACCAGTTTAGCGATAAAGTTGCAAGCTTGCTGACTTTTTCGCTTCGGGTTGTCTCAAAATACATGTTTTGGTGCGGAATAGGTAGCTGCTTGCTCGCAAGAAAGCCCAGCGCTGCCTCGCGTAGGTTGATTTTATCATCATCAAAATGCCCATAAAGGGTTTTATGGCTGACGATGAATAGCTCACAACCTTGTGATTGCGCGCGTGATACGAATTGCTCAACGCCGTCAAATAATGTCGCAGCGTCAATGCCTTTTCCATACACATACCCTTGCAGTTTTTGCCACTGCGTTTCGCCACCCTGCAATGTACGAATATGGTCGCGAAGCGCTTGTTTGCCGCCTGTAAAATCTGCGGCAATCAACCCACGGATTTTAGCTGCCGCCAAAAAAGCATTGTCATAATTAATGATGGTATTGTCGAGGTCGATGCCGATACGCATAGGGGGTATATCAATTAGAGTTAATTATGGTAAGCAGCCGCTCTCTGTCAAAAATATTGTAGGTCGTTATTAGCTGTATTTTTTTAAATGCCTCAGAGTATTCACTGGATAATTTATCTGGGTCACCTGTTCTTAGAGCATCTAGATAATTTTTAGGTATTTCCCTCATGTAGTGGCCAGGATAAGGTTTAACATTGTTTTTTATGGGCTGTCTTGCTAAAAACGCATCACCAAGCGCAAATCCATCCACTAATATGACATTAGGTCCAGCATAGTACCCCTTTAAGCCAGACCATCTGTAATTTTCTATAAATTTATATTCCTTATTGTCGGGCTTCAAAGCCTTTCCTTCATTTACTGTATTGCCATCTGGAAAGAATCTAAATGCTAAAGTTTTGGTATTGAAGAATCCTGTTTCGTTGACATATGCTTCACGTTCATTTGAGATACCATAGAGGTTGCGTTTGTTGCCTGTGAGTATAGATGTCTGTGCGATGTTATCGATTAGAAATATAAAGCACAGCATTAAAAAGATTGTATTCGCTTTTTTATTAATTGCTATATCGCTGATGCTCACCCATATAACAAGGGAGGAAAATATGGGATAAAAAAACCTCCCTGCCATAAAATCTCCACCAATATAGATAGTATAAAACCAGTGGTTTATACAGCCTATCAATAAACAAATTATTTCTGGTCTTTTTTTTATGTTTGCTACCGCAAATAAAATACAGGAAATTATAACAAACCCTCCTGCAGGGTCATATTCTAGGCTGGCCTTGCTGTAAGTTAATCCCCATTTGATTGTTTCGTTTATATCTAGCTGCGCGTTTAGTTTGGCATATTTTGTGTTTGGAAAAATAAATCCATAATAAAGCAGGCTGAAACATAGCCATAAAATAAGAGGCAATGTTGCGAGTATAGACTTTGGGCAAAAAAATTTTCTTAGATGGTTTTTTAGAAGCCATAAAATTGAGGGCAGAATAAGAATTATAAGGTCGTATCTAACTA
>JAYTDB010000024.1:0-2273 GCA_043736135.1 Rickettsiales bacterium | reverse complement strand
GTATTGATAACCAGCTGCGCGGGCGCTCAGGTCGTCAGGGTGACGCGGGTGCATCAAAATTTTTCTTATCGCTGCAAGATGATTTGATGCGGATTTTTGGCTCGGAACGTATTGACGGTTTGCTGCAAAAGCTCGGCATGAAAGATGACGAGGCGATTTTCCATCCGTGGATGACGAAAGCGATTGAGCGTGCTCAGCAAAAAGTGGAAGCACGCAACTACGAGATTCGTAAAAACTTGCTGAAATATGACGATGTGATGAATGACCAGCGCAAGGTGATTTATGAGCAGCGCATCGAACTCATGGAAGCGGTTGAGGTAAGTGATACCGTGCAGGCGATGGTTGACGAGATCAACGATACGCTGGTGGTGACCTATATTCCTGCAAAATCTTATGCTGAGCAGTGGATGGCGGATGATTTACAAAAAGAAATCTACCGTATTTATGGCTTGCATCTGCCGGTGGTGGAATGGGCGAAAGAAGAAGGTATCGCGGACGGCGAAATTCTCGCGCGTCTATGTGAAAGCACCAAGCAATTGTTTGAAGGTAAGCTGGAGAAATACGGCGCACCGCTCATGCAAATGGCGGAAAAGCGCGTGTTGCTGCAAACGCTCGACCAATTGTGGAAAGATCATTTGCTGTCGCTCGATCATTTGCGTCAGGGCATTCATTTGCGTGGCTACGGTCAACGTGATCCGCTGCATGAATATAAACAAGAGGCTTTCTCGTTGTTCGAGCAAATGCTCAGCCAGCTAAAAGAGATGACGATTAGCCGCCTCGCGCATCTAGAAATTCATGTGGAAAATGTGCCGCAGCAACCACCAGAGCGCCCCCGCAAAATGTTTGAACATCGCGGTGATGGTGAATTGCCAAAAGCGGATGAGCCGCCAAAAGTAGGGCGCAATGATCCATGTCCGTGTAATTCAGGCAAAAAATACAAACACTGCCACGGGGCTTTGACGTAAACGCTATCTAGGCTGGACGGCTTGCTTGCTGTTGTTGCGCGCTTCGCTCAACGTAGCGCTGCTACGCTTACGGTTCTCGCCGCCGTTGCTCATTTGCACTCAGCAGCGCGTTTTTCTTGTTTTCTAAATTTCTCGCTAGGGTGCAGAAAATGCGCCGCGTGTCACCCCGCACTTGTTGCGGGGTCTGGGGCATAACCAAGAACGACGAGATCCCGCACAGCACGACTTTCTAGCTCGCTACGCTCGAAGAAATTCGGCTTGCGGGATGACAGGAATCTAAAGCGGCAAAGCCGCTGAGATTGCTGTCACTTCACACCAACAGCAATTGGGCCTTCGGCGCGGCCATGGATGAACTGA
Organism: Rickettsiales bacterium; assembly: GCA_043736135.1. Lineage (GTDB taxonomy): Bacteria > Pseudomonadota > Alphaproteobacteria > Rickettsiales > SXRF01 > JAYTDB01. The sequence continues at coordinate 951 of JAYTDB010000024.1, read as the reverse complement.
TCCACATATTCGTTGCCGCTGCGCTCAATCTCGCGCACTTCGCCTTGCCAGATGAGCTTGCCTTGATAGAGCATAGCAACGCGGTGGGCGATGCGGCGCACGGAAGCCATATCATGCGTAATGGTGAGCGTCGTAGCACCCAGATCCTTTGAGCATTTAACGATGAGCTGGTTGATGACGTCTGCCATGATGGGGTCTAAGCCCGTGGTCGGTTCATCAAAGAAAATAATCTCTGGGTTAGCGGCGATGGCGCGGGCGAGCGCTACGCGTTTTTGCATGCCACCTGAAAGTTCCGACGGTGAAAGATTCGCGACATCGGGGGATAATCCCACTGATTGTAATTTTTCAATCGCCAATTCGCGGCCCTGTGCGCGGTCTAGCTTGTGGTTTTGCAGCAGTGCGAAAGAAATGTTTTCCCACACGGGCAGTGAATCAAACAGCGCGCCACCTTGAAACAACATACCAAATTTATGCATGATGTCTTGGCGTTCTTTGAACGACAATTTAGTCACTTCAATGCCATCAATTTTGATTGAGCCTTTATCTGGCTGCAAGATGCCGAGGATACATTTAATCAGCACGGATTTGCCCGTGCCTGAGCCGCCAATAACCACCAGCGATTCGCCCTTGTCGATGGTTAAATCAACGCCATCGAGGACTTTTTTGGCACCGAAAGCTTTAGTTAAACCGCTAATTTCAATTTTGGGTGATGTCATGATTTATTTCCCAAAAAACACGGCGGTGAGAATGTAATTGGCAAGCAAAATCAGGATGGATGAAGACACCACCGCGTGGGTGGTAGCTGCGCCGACACCTTGCGCACCACCTTTTGAATGGAAGCCATGATAGCAACCCATAAGCGAGATGATGAAACCGAATGCCGAGGCTTTAACCAACCCTGAAACCACGTCTTTGGTTTCTAAAAATTCAAACGTGGAGCGTAGATAAGGG
>JAYTDB010000023.1:0-4619 GCA_043736135.1 Rickettsiales bacterium | reverse complement strand
CCTGCCGCCATCGCGTAATTGCGAACAAGCGGATATTAAAGGGCTGTGGGTTGAACATGCAGCTTTTGAGCAGCCAGTTGTTGGAGAATTTAGTTTACGCAAAGATAAAGGCGATAAATATTTGCGTTTTGGTGGATATAACCAATATGCGGAAGTGCGCTCTAAGGAAGATCTGGCGCATGATGCAGTCGATTTAAATGCAGATGATGTGTTGAAGCAATATATCGTAAGCGTTCGCGGGTTATTATATCTTTATGAAAAATCAGAGCTGCATGAAACGAACTTATGTTTTATTGCAACGGAATCAAATAAGGAGCATGCGGAAGGTGACATGCTACTCATGAATTTACTTGAAGAAAACAAGCCGTTGGTCGCACTTGTCTTCCGTCCTGTTTCCGTTGTTGTTGAGAAGGGAAAAAAGAATGTCCGCTAAAGTAACAAAGCACGCGCAACCCGCGACGTTTGAGTTCACGCCTGAGAATCAAAAACAATGTGCAGAAATTATCGCAAAATATCCCGCAGGTCGCCAGCAGAGCGCGGTAATGCCGATGCTTACCTTGGCGCAAAATCAATATCATAATTGGTTGCCGAAAGCGGCGATGGATAAAGTAGCTGAGATGCTTGGTATGCCGCCAGTGCGCGTGTATGAGGTGGCGAGTTTTTATACCATGTATAATCTGGAGCCGGTTGGCAAATTCATGATTGAAGTATGTACGACTACACCATGCTGGTTGCGCGGCTCTGAGATGATTGTGGAAGCGTGCAAAAACAAGCTCGGTATTGATGCAGGTGAGACCACCGCCGATGGCATGTTCACGCTGAAAGAAGCGGAATGTTTGGGCGCGTGTGTGAATGCACCGATGTGCCAGATTGGCGAGAATTTTTATGAGGATTTAACCTCGCGCGATATGGATACGATTATCGAGACGCTTTCTCGCGGTGGCCAGCCTAAAGTGGGCCCGCAATCGGGCCGCAAAAGCTCCGAGCCGGTGGGCTACAAGGAGGATAAATAATGTTAAAAGAATCCGACAAAATTTTTACCAACCTGTATGGCTTCCATGATTGGAAGCTGGCTGGTGCGCGTGCGCGCGGCGATTGGGATAATACCAAAACATTGCTCGAAAAAGGCCCTGAGGCCATCATCGATGAAGTCAAAGCATCTGGCTTGCGCGGTCGCGGCGGCGCGGGCTTTTCGACGGGCATCAAATGGTCGTTTATGCCGAAACAATCGGATGGTCGCCCTTCGTATTTAGTGGTGAATGCAGATGAGGGCGAGCCTGGTACCTGCAAAGACCGTGATATGATGCGCCATGATCCGCATAAATTGATTGAGGGCTGTATTGTTGCCTGTTTTGCCATGCGGGCGGTGGCGGCGTATATTTACGTGCGTGGCGAGTTTGTAGAAGAAATCAAGCGCTTGAATTACGCGATTGATGAAGCGCGTGCAGCTGGCTTGGTCGGTAAAAATGCGTGTGGCGGCGGTGCTGATATTGAGGTGTATGTGCATGCAGGCGCGGGCGCATATATTTGCGGCGAAGAAACCGCGCTGATTGAATCTCTCGAAGGTAAAAAAGGTCAGCCACGCTTAAAACCGCCATTCCCAGCGGCTATGGGCGTTTGGGGTTGCCCGACGACGGTGAATAATGTGGAATCAATTGCCGTTGTGCCTACTATTTTACGCCGCAGCCCAGCGTGGTTTGCGGGCATTGGCCGCCCGAATAATACGGGCACAAAGGTGTTCTGCATTTCAGGCCATGTGAACAAGCCGTGCAATGTCGAAGAAGAGATGGGCATTCCACTCAAAGAACTGATTGAAAAACACGCGGGCGGTGTACGCGGTGGGTGGGACAATTTGCTGGCAATTATTCCAGGTGGTTCGTCGGTGCCGATGGTGCCAAAATCGATTTGCGATACTGTGCTGATGGATTTTGATTCCTTGCGTGCAGAGCGTTCGGGCTTAGGAACTGCGGCGGTGATTGTGATGGATAAATCAACTGATGTAGTAAAAGCCATTGCGCGTCTGTCGAAATTTTACATGCATGAATCATGCGGTCAATGCACACCTTGCCGCGAAGGCACTGGTTGGCTGTGGCGCATGATGGAGCGCATGGTGCGCGGGCAAGCAAAAATTGAAGATATCGACCATATGCTTGATATTGCAGGGCGTATCGAAGGGCATACAATTTGTGCGCTCGGTGATGCGGCTGCGTGGCCGGTACAAGGTCTGGTGCGTCATTTCCGCCCAGAAATTGAACGTCGAATTCATGAATATACCGGAAAACGGGCAGCATAGGAGCAGTTATGCATAACGTGAAATATGTGATTTACAAAGAAGCGCAATATTACGTCACGCGCTGTTTGAATTTTGAGCTTTCTACATTTGGTGAGACGATTGACGAAGCGCAAAAGAATATGAAAGAAGCGTTGGAATTGTATTTTGAGGATAATGAAAACCCTGAATTTACGCCCGTTGAAATGGTGATGCTGACTGAGCAGGATATTCAGGCATAGCATGGCTAGTTCACGAGAGATAATTGGGATTTTAGAGAAAAAAGGATTCGTGGTGAAATCACAGAATGGTAGCCATATAAAACTTGTAGGTGGCAATCATATTGTTATTGTGCCGCACCCAAGAAAAGATATGCCACTAGGGACGTTTTATTCAATTGTTAAACAATCTGGTTTAACAAAGAAAGACTTTGAACATTAGGACTGGAGCAGTTATGGCAGGCAAGATTTTACGAGAAGCGAAGGGGTTGGATGGCACGATGATTCTGATGAGTGATCGCGTGGTGATTCATCGTCCGGGTCTCTTCAACTATTTCAAATATGGAAAAAATGCTAAGCATGAAATCCCCTTTTCGGCGATTTCCGAGGTGGTGTTTGCCGCGGCAACCATGATGACGCAAGGCTCGATTGAACTCGTGCGTTCTGGTCGTTCACGAGAAGAACGCAAGGTAGGAAGCAATGCCAATGTAATGAAATTCCGCAAGCGCGATAATGATCAATTTGAAGCGATAAAAGAAAAGATTTTTGAAATGTTGAATAACCAGCAAAGACGACAATAGGGTTTAGACCATGCCAAAACTAACGATTGATGGAAAAGAAATAGAAGTCGCTGCAGGTACGTTGCTGATTCAGGCGTGCGAGCAAATGGGCGTAGAAATTCCACGTTTCTGCTACCATGAGCGTTTGGCGGTAGCGGGTAATTGCCGCATGTGCTTGGTTGAAGTGTCGCCTGGCCCACCAAAGCCACAAGCATCTTGTGCGTTGCCGGTTGCAGAAGGCATGGTGGTGAAAACTAATTCACCGATGGTAAAAAAAGCGCGTGAAGGTGCGATGGAATTTTTGCTGATTAATCACCCGCTCGATTGCCCGATTTGCGATCAAGGCGGCGAGTGCGATTTGCAAGATCAGGCGTTGCTTTACGGCTCTGGTGTGAGTCGTTATAAGGAACAAAAACGCTCGGTCGAAGATAAATATATGGGGCCGATTGTTAAAACGCAAATGACGCGCTGTATCCAATGTACGCGCTGTGTGCGCTTTGCGACGGATATTGCGGGCGTGCCAGAGCTTGGTGCATTTGGTCGCGGCGAGCATATGGAAATCGGTACCTATGTTGAAAAAACACTGACATCTGAACTGTCAGGAAATTTGGTGGATGTATGCCCTGTTGGTGCGTTGACGTCTAAGCCTTATGCATTTGCTGCGCGTCCGTGGGAGCTCAAAAAAACAGAAACAATCGACGTGATGGACGCAGTGGGTTCCAATATTCGCGTGGATAGCCGCGGGCAGGCGGTGCTGCGCGTATTGCCGCGTGTGCATGAAGATATCAATGAAGAGTGGATTTCGGATAAAACGCGCCATGCGTGTGATGGTTTGCAGTTGCAGCGCCTTGACCGTCCGTATATTCGTGGCGAAAATGGTAAATTGGCAGAAGCAAGCTGGAGCGATGCGCTTTCGCTGGTTGCGAGCAAGATGAAATCGTTCAAACCGTCAGAAGTCGCCGCTATCGCTGGCAATCTGGCGTGTGTGGAAAGCGTTGTCGCACTAAAAGATTTACTCGATGCGCAAGGTGTTGCCAGCCGTGATTGCCGTCAAGAAGGTGCGCAGTTGGATGCATCATCGCGTGCAAATTATTTATTCAACACGACGATTGCGGGCATTGAGCAAGCGGATGTGTTGTTGCTTGTGGGCGCAAATCCACGCAAAGAAGCGCCGCTGGTGAATGCGCGCATTCGCAAGACATGGCTAAAGGGCGGCCTGAAAGCGTATAATATCGGTGAAGCGGTGGATACGAATTACAAGATTGAACAGATCGGTAATGACCCGCGCATTTTAAACGATATTTTGGCTGGCAAACATCCGCTATCACAAATCTTGAAAGACGCTAAAAACCCAATGATTGTGCTGGGTATGGCGGCTCTCGCGCGGGTTGATGGTGCGGATATTTTTGCGACCGCGAAGAAAATCGCGCTTGAATGTGGGCTAGTAAAAGATGGTTGGAACGGCTTTAACGTGCTGAACCATGCGGCAAGCCGTGTTGGCTCGCTTGATGTCGGTTTTGTGCCAGCTGCTGGCGGAAAAAACATTGCGGAGATTTTTGCGGGTTGTGAATC
>JAYTDB010000022.1:0-1884 GCA_043736135.1 Rickettsiales bacterium | reverse complement strand
TGAAAGCCAAACATACTGGCAGCAGGCTCAGCTATATCCCCTGGCAGATGATTCCCATATTTGATTCGGAAGGTATTAAGTGACACCCTATATTGCTCGAGCTGGGTAATCTGTGAGCGTAATGCTGCCGCAGCAATCAAATCTTTGCCGATAAGAGCGCCACCAGCAACCAGCCCTAAAATGACGAGTACAATACTTAATTCGATAAGCGTAAAGCCATGTGTCTTGTTTTTGTGCAGTTTGCTCATTGATCTTCCTTCATCTTCTTCAAGAATTGCTGGCCCGCAATATCATCAAACATAATGGTTTCTTTGCGGTCGTCTTCCGCGCGTTTGCGCGCCTTCACATTTTCCAATGCGATTTCGTATTTTTTTAAATCGGCGAAGGCGAGCAGTATATCATCAGCAATTTTCAAAAGCTCGGCATCCACCTTTGTAATTTCTTCTTTGATTTCCAGCTCGCGGGCTTTGATGCGCTTGGCAAATTCACCGTAAAATCCTGCCATTTCTTGCATCTTTGCGGCAAGCTTTTGTTCACGCAATAAATCTTCATGCAGCCTGCGAATCGCCTGCTCCAACTTGTCTTTTTGCACTTGTAATTCGGTCTGCTTGCGTTTGAGTTCATCCAAATCGCGCTTGGCTAGGCGGATAAGCGTCATCAGCCCCTTCACTTAGCACCTCGCCAATCGGCAATCCCCAGCAATGCCGCAAGCTGGTCATAGCCATCTTCCAAATTGGTTTTTTCATCTTTGCGTTGACGCAAAAAGTCTTCCAGTAGCGGATAATATTTTATCGCCTGATCCACTTCCGCGTCCGAGCCTTTGCGGTATGCACCAAGGCGAATCATCTCCGCCATATCTTCATACGTCGATAGCAAACGGCGTGCGGTTTGTACCAGCGCATTTTCTGCTTCGGTATTACAATCAGGCATCGTCCGCGATACGCTTTTTAAAATATTGATAGCGGGATAACGCCCGCGCTGACCAATCGCCCGTTCCATAATAATGTGACCATCTAAAATCCCGCGCACCGTATCCGACACGGGCTCGTTCGTATCGTCACCTTCCACAAGCACGGTGAATAATCCGGTAATCGACCCTTGGCCTTTTTTACCTGGCCCTGCCCGCTCTAATAATTTTGGTAATTCCGCAAATACGGTTGGCGTGTAGCCTTTGGAAGTCGGCGGCTCGCCCGCTGATAAACCAATCTCGCGCTGCGCCATCGCAAACCGTGTCACTGAATCCATCATGCACAATACATCTTTGCCCTGATTGCGAAAATATTCCGAAACCGCCATCGTCAAATATGCCGATTGACGACGAAGCAACGCATATTCGCTGGAGGTCGCCACGATGATGACCGAACGCTTCAAGCCCTCTTCGCCCAAATCATCTTCAATAAATTCTTGTAGCTCGCGTGAGCGTTCGCCGATAAGGCCAATCACGTTGACATCGGCTTGCGAATTACGCGCCAACATCGACATCAAAATGGATTTACCGACGCCCGAACCCGCAAAAATGCCCATACGCTGCCCACGGCAGCAGGATAAAAACGTATTCATCGCGCGCACGCCCAGATTTAGCTTACCTTTTACCCGTGTCCGTTCATGCGCTGAAGGAGGGTGACCACGCAGTGCAATCGCCTCGGTGCCTTGTGGTAAAGGGCCTTTTCCATCCACGGGTTCGCCCAATGCATTGACAACGCGTCCCAACCAGCCCTCCGACGGGTAACAAACCGAAGATTCGGCTTCCACCACCACTTTTGCCCCAGGGCCAATGCCTTCAATCGAGTCAAATGGCATAAGGAGCGTCATATTATCCTTGAAACCCACCACCTCCGCCAATACTTCGAGATGTTTGTTGTTAAGGGTTTTGGTGCCAATAAT
>JAYTDB010000021.1:0-2754 GCA_043736135.1 Rickettsiales bacterium | reverse complement strand
CCGCTTTCTCTCCCTTTGACCTTGCACTATGTGTAAGGTCATTTTTTTATGGAAATAGAACCACAACTCCTCTTTCGTGATGCCTCGGTGCTGGTTTTAAATAAGCCAGCCAATATTGCTGTGCATGCGGGATTTGGCGACACCAACACGCTGGATAAATACTTCCCACAAATACAATTCGGATTACCTCAACCACCGCAATTAGCACACAGGCTTGATCGCGCTACTTCTGGCTGCTTGGTTTTAGGTCGACACAAACAAGCACTCATCCGCCTTGCGCATTTATTTGCAAACGGGCTCGCCGAAAAAACCTATCTCGCCGTTGTGGTGGGCACGCCAAAAGACGCACATGGGGAAATAAATCTACCGCTCGGCAAACAAAGTGCCGCTAAACATCGCTGGTTGATGAAAGTGGATGAAAAAGGGCAGCACGCCCTCACAGAATACCGCGTACTCGGTAGTGATGGCACCTATAGCGTTGTGGAACTAAAACCAAAAACAGGCCGCACCCACCAGCTTCGCGTGCATCTTGCCGCCATCGGGCACCCGATTTTAGGGGAATGGATTTACAATGGCGAACAGGTTATGCCTGCAAAAGTTGGTCTGCAATTACATGCCAGCCAAATTATCCTGCCCTATAATGAGAAAAAACCACCGATTAAGGCGGATGCACCGCTACCAGACCATATGAAAGAGCGGGTGGAGATGCTCCTGTCATCCCGAGTATAATCGAGGGACCCTGTCAAGCAGGTTACTTAAAAACTAAAGCTGTAATTCATCATGATGCTTTTTGGTGTTGCCGTATATTCAAAATTAGAGTTATTCGGCTGGAATTTAAGCTGCAACTGCTTGGTGCCAAGCCCGTTACTCACATCATAAAAGAACACAACACGCCCTGTTTTATAACGCTGTTCGGCCAATCGTATTGCACCTTTTTCCATGCGTGCATTGACGCCCTGAGCAAGACTCAGAATATAAGGGTTATTTAGCCCGATTTTTTCAAGATATGCGTTTATCGCCTTGGCTTTTTTGTAAGCTTTTATTTGTTTCAGGTCATCACCCGCTGCTGCACTATTAAAAAGCCCTGAAACCAGCAGCAGCGCCACTGTGATTCGATAACTTTTCATTTCTATATACTAACATATCTTTATTTGTTCCGCAAGCGGAATAATGCGAAAACCCGCTCTCACCCTATGTTGCAGCGCATCATGATTATTGCATTACGATTTATTTGCGTGAGCGCCCTGCACCAAAATGCTGGTCAAGCACTCGCTGTGCCTCAATAATCCGCGCACCTTTTTCAAGGCTTGCTGGCTCGCGCGTTATTTCGATTTTTTTACTTCCAGACTCAATAACATAAAGAATCTCGCTATCAGCAGGCACTTTCAGAGCTTTCGCAATCAGTGTTGCATTGCGCAAATAATTGTCTTTTACCCCTTCAAGTTCGACGGGATAATGGATACGCGCCTGAATATCGCCATCCATTTGCGCATTCAAATCCGCAATGCCATTTTGAAATGTTTCAAAACGAGCTGTTGCTTCCGCCAGCTTTTTTTCTAATTCATGATTCTCTAGCTTTGCATCTAGCAACAACAGAAAGCCAGCGACGTCAAAATTAAAATGGTAAGATGCCGACATCTCAGCCACTAGTTCTAAAGCATCATGATGCGAAACTTCAAAATTGGTTTCTATGTAAGCTATCAGGTTATTCGTCGCGCCAGAATCAGGATAAAGAACAACTTGTTTTTCATCATCATCGTCATCGAATTCATCATCATCATCATCTAATTCACCATCGCTGCTTATGTGATCTGGCGTATATTCTCCAGACCGCCATCGATCATCACTTTTCACTTCAGATGGCGCCTCAAAATCGTCTTTAGGCAAACAAGCCATGCCTTCCTGAGTAAAATTTATACGCGAATACGGATCAATATATTGACCAAACACTTCGTATATATGCTCAACAAACCGCTCCGATGAAACATCGATTTTCTGGGGCTTATGATTTTCTTCCATAGCTACATCCACGCCGGAAGCGTGTCACGGCCAATCAATTCTTCATAGGTTTGACGAGCACGGACGATGGCAAACTCACTGCCATTAACCATCACTTCGCACACCAGCAGGCGGGCGTTATAGGTCGAAGCCATCGCCGCGCCATATGCACCTGCCGAGCGGAACACCAGCAAATCTCCTGCATTTGGTACACGCAGCAAACGAGTGCTGGCAAATATATCACCCGTTTCACAGACAGGCCCCACTACATCGACAAACTCCGTTTTTGCACCAGAATCAGGCATAACGGGTATAATTTCATGATAGGCATCATACAACGTCGGGCGCATCAAATCATTCATCGCCGCATCCACAATCACGAATATTTTATCTTCGCTGCGCTTCACATAAATCACCTTTGTGACCAAAATCCCCGCATTGCCAACCAGCACGCGACCAGGCTCGAACATCAGCTGGCAATCCAGCCCTTTGGTTTCCTGCTTCACAATATCCGCATACGCATCTGGCAGTGGCGGCTCTTCTTTTCCATAAGGAATCCCCAAACCACCGCCTAAATCCAGTCGCGAAATCACGATGCCATTCGCACGCAGTTCATCAACAAATGCACGCACACGCGCAAATGCTTGGCGGAATGGCTCCAAATTCGTCAGTTGCGAACCGATATGCACCGACACACCCTTCACATCAATCGCGGGCAGACTCGCCGCCAGTTGATAGGTCGCTAATGCTTGCGAC
>JAYTDB010000020.1:0-5141 GCA_043736135.1 Rickettsiales bacterium | reverse complement strand
AAAGACGCAATCCTATTCGTCCTAACGCCCCTTTACTGGTGTGCCTTTTTCAATTCGCTCTTCTAAATTTTCAATGACGATATTGAGTTGCGCGTTCATCGCGTCGGCCATCTTGTGATAATGTGCGCTGGATTCCACCTCGGCTTCAATTTGATACGCTTCGATAGCTTTATGTATTGCTTGTGAATCACGCAATAGCTGCGGCGCAGCGCGTACAACTTTGCCCCTGATGATTTTATTGTTTTCATTTTCTGGCGCGCGCAGCACCTTCAGTAATTCATCCAATTTATCCACCGTTTTTTGCGCATCAAAATGATAATGCTTGTCGATTGCTGTGTTCAGCTGTTCTGGCGTTATCCCTAATGCTTTGAACAGGAGCTTAGGGTTCATATGCTCATTGGCATCATCAATGGCAGCGATGACTTTTGGCGCGTGTAAATTCACGCTGAATTTTTCGGCTACACCCTCTTCATTGGTGAGTAAATGAAAAGCGATATTATCGGACATACCACGAATAAAATTCCGCCAATTGGCGAGAAACTCCTCGTAAGATATAGGTTCACCTTGGTTTACAAGCTGTGCGGGGCTAGTGTGAAATTCATCGACGCCACCAAAATGCCCTTCGGCAAAATCACCGCCATCACCATGTTGCATATCAAAGCCATAGGCGCTGGTAGGCAGTTTTCGCTTCAAAAATTGTGAGGCATTAAAAGGGACGCGTCTTGACATAGTATCCTAACTAAATAATTCGGTGAGTTGTTCGGTCATGGTTTCGCCGAGCTTGTCGATGTCCGATATAGTGACGGCTTTTTGGTAGTAGCGCGTCACGTCATGGCCGATGCCGATGGCGAGTAATTCGATGGGTAATTTTTCTTCGACATAGGCAATCACTTCGCGCAAATGCAGGTCGAGATAGTTGCTACTATTGGCGGAAAGTGTGCTGTCATCCACCGGTGCGCCGTCAGAAATCACCATCAGGATACGCCGCTGTTCTGGCCGCGCCATCAGGCGGTCACACGCCCATTTAATCGCTTCGCCGTCGATATTTTCTTTTAAAATACCATCTTTCAGCATCAGCCCCAGCTGTTTACTGGCTTTGCGATAATGATGGTCAGCCGATTTATAGACGATATGGCGCAAATCATTCAAACGCCCAGGGCGAGGGGGCTTGCCGTCTTTCACCCATTGCTTGAAACTATGCCCGCCCTTCCATTCGCGGGTGGTGAAGCCGAGCACTTCCACTTTCACGCCGCAGCGCTCTAATGTGCGGCTGATGATGTCGGCGGAGATAGCGGCAATGGTAATCGGGCGGCCACGCATCGACCCAGAGTTGTCAATCAGCAGCGTTACTACCGTATCGCGGAAATCGGTGTCTTGTTCGCGCTTATAAATAGTTTCATAGCTCGGCTCGATAATCACGCGTGCGAGTTTTTTTGAATCCAACATGCCGTCATCTTCATCATAAATCCAGCGTCGGGCTTGCTTGGCGAGCAGTAGGTGTTGCAGCTTGCTGGCAAGGCGTGAGGTGATGGTTGAAAGCTGGCTGAGCTTCGCATCGAGCTGATCGCGCAGCATCGCGAGTTCTGATGGGCTGGCGAGTTGCGAGGCGCTTACTACTTCGTCAAATTGCGTGATATAGGCATGATACGGCGCGGATGATGCATCATTTTCCAGACGATTTTGCGGGTAGGGGCTGCTGCTATCAGCGCGCACATCGGGGCCTTGTTGTGGAGTCGCGTCTGGCGGTGCGCCACCGCTGGCCTTCATGAACATCGGCACTTCTTCTTGACCGCTATCGCCCGATTGGCTTTGCGGCGCTTCATCGCCTGCAACTTCTTCTTGCTCGCTTGGTTGCTCGTTATTTTGCGGCTGATCGGTTGATTCTTTTGGCGTGTCGCTCGGTTGTGCGTTGCCGTTGATATGCACTAATTCTTCAATGAATTTTAGGCTTGATTCTGCGTAGGTTTTTTGATTTGAGATGCTGTGTTGCAGGTTTTTGAGTGCTGGTAACAGCGATAAATATTCCATCTCTACCCGCGTTACTGCCGTGCTTAAAAAATCGGGCAGAGTTTGCTTTGCGATATATTTTCGCGCCATCAACTCAACGCCTGCAAGCGGCGTCAGTGCGCCTTCATGTAGCCCTTGCTGCATGGCGTTATGCTCGTAGCGCGAGGTGAGGTTGTGGCGCACGCCTTCGCGATGTTCACTGATTTCCGCCTCTAGGCGAATTTGTTCCAACACATCAAAAACCGAAGCGGAGATGCTGTGTGTGGGGCGGTGTTTATTGTGAATGGTATTATTGTGAAAACGAATGGCTGACGCCTGCGCATCCGCCATACCGCGCACCAGTGCGAGCTGCTCAGGCGAGGGGAGTTCTGCGATACGCGGTAGCTCAATCGTATTTTTTCGCGCCGATTCACCGAAGCCAACGGTGATTTCTTTGTTGCTGGCTAGCGCACGCGTTGCCGCCGTGATAGCGGTTTTGCGGAGGGCGATTTGTTCAGCAGCGCGGTTGCTCACTTAATATCTCCCATGAATTTAGGGTCTTTATTTTTTTCGCGTTTATCCAGCGGGCGAGTGGTGAGCCCCGATTTTTTGCCTAACGTCAGGTTGTCTTCCCATTTTGTAATTAGCCGCTGTCCCACGATGCTATCCTGATCGATTAGAATTTCACTGCCGCATGAGCGACAGACTTTTTGTTTGCAAAATATCCGCCATAATGTGTAAGGAACGCCAAGCGGAAATAAAAGCCATGCTCGGAATTCCATGCTACCGCTGCCACGTTTTCTGCCGCCTGCCTTACCCATGAATCCGCATGTAGGACAGATATATTTTTTGAACATAGCGGGTTGCCTTAGTGCCTATGAGATCAGGTTGTGGTTGAAGATACGCTGATAATATTCGGCGAGGATTGGGCGTTCATTTTCATCACATTTATTGAAGAAGGTGAAGCGGAATGCCGTATGAATATCTTCGAAAATAGCGAGGTTTTCTGCCCAATTTATCACTGTACGCGGTGACATAACCGTAGAAATATCACCGTTGATAAAGCCGTGACGGGTTAGCGCTGCCATCGCAATCATTTGCTTGATGGTCTCTTTGTTTTTGCTGCCAGTTAATGTGGCTGCTTTGCCAGATACCACTTTGAATTCATCTTCTGGCGATAAATAACCCAAATTCGCCACCACGCTCCAGCGATCCATCTGCCCTTGGTTGATCGGTTGCGTGCCATGATAAATGCCCGCTGAATCGCCGAGACCAATAGTGTTCGATGTCGCAAATAAACGGAAATACGGATGCGGCGAAATCACACGGTTTTGATCGAGCAAAGTAAACTGACCATTTGCTTCGAGTACACGCTGAATCACGAACATCACATCGGGGCGACCCGCATCATATTCATCAAAAACCAGCGCCATCGGGCGGGTGAGCGACCATGGCAAAATGCCTTCTTGGAATTCGGTGATTTGCTTGCCGTCTTTGAGTTTAATTACATCGCGCCCAACCAAATCGGTGCGGCTGATATGACTATCCAAATTCACGCGGATACACGGCCAGTTGAGGCGCGCAGCCACTTGTTCGATATGCGTTGATTTACCCGTGCCGTGATAACCTTGCACCAATACGCGGCGATTATTCGCAAAGCCTGATAGAATCGCTTTCGTTACATCTGGCTCAAAATGGTAGCTCTTATCAATGGCGGGAACATGTTCCGTCGGCTCCGAAAAAGCGGGAATCGGCGTTGGCCATTTAACGCCAAATAATTTTTCAGCTGAGATTAATGCGTCGGGTGTTTCAGAAGATTTTTGGTTTATTTTGCTCACTGCTATTTCCAATGTTTTTTGTGGTTGATGTTTGTGGTGAATTGACGGTTGCTTTTTGTTTGAATGTGTCATCAACATTATCCAGCGCCGCTGCTTCACCAGGCCTTTTTTTATTGCCAACTTTGCGGTCGTTGTAGCCCATGCAACGGTCAAAGGTGTTGGCATTGCCATTTGCTTTGCCGTAGCAAAGTTTTTCGACCTGTTCTTTTGTCCACACACCCGTATTATCGCCTGCCATCGCGGAAGCACTTGCACTCAGGCCAATGATTAGCGAGAGAGATAAAAGGGTTTTTGAGTTTTTCATAATGTCTCCATGTATGGGGTGAATCATAAAGTGAGTGATTAATTGCGCAAGTATTATTGTTCCAAATGCTTTTCTAGCAGCGTGTATGCAGTGGTGATGGCCTTGAATTTTTCTTCTACGAGGCGGTCACCTTGGTTGCGGTCGGGGTGGTGTTTTTTGACCAGCTCTTTATAGCGCTTTTTCAAAATCGGTAGCGTGTAGGGGTAATCCAGCTCAAACAAGGTGAGCGCCTTTTGCATCTTCGCGCTGACATTCGCAACGGGTTTGGTTTTCCTGCGTGTTGTGCCTGCGGTAAGAAAATCATCGATAGCGCGGTAGAGTTTTTCTTGCGGGTCATTTTTAAACTGGTCGCGCCCCCATGTCGGGCGATGTCCAGTGACAGCATCTTTCATGAAGGATTCGATTTCCGCCGATTCCATGCCGACAAAATAATCCCATTTTTTATTATGTTCGCGCACATGGTCGAGGCAGAAATACGAATAATCCTGCAAATCGGCGCGGTGTTTTGGGGCTTTGTATAGCCCTTCCAGCGCGCACCCCGCCATTTCACACGCTTGCGTCATGCCATCGGGAATATTCGGTGCGAAATCATTTCTCTTTTTAGCCATATCGTATTATACAACATCTTATTGATAAAGTTTATAGTAAACTTAGATACGCTGCCTACGGCGCGGCAAATCGGGCTTTCGGCCTCGATTTGCATAGTGCCTAACCTTGTTAGCCACTATATAATGACCAGAATCGACCGTATAAATGCGCTTTTAACAGAAAAATTCAGCCCAGAACGGCTGGAAGTGGTGGATGATTCTGCTAAACATGCAGGGCATGCAGGTGCGTCACCATTAGGGGAAACCCACTATACGGTGACGATTTCGGCGGCGTCTTTGTTGGGCAAATCTCGTGTGTCACAGCATCAGGCGATATATGCCGTGCTTGCCGATGAGCTTAAAAATGGGCTGCACGCGCTGGCTATTACCGTAAAATAGCAACAAAAAAGGAGAGCCGAAGCCCTC
>JAYTDB010000019.1:0-3287 GCA_043736135.1 Rickettsiales bacterium | reverse complement strand
TGGCAAACTCAACGCTAGCCTCCTGGCCAAAAGTTTTGCGGATATGATAGTAGTTCTTGACGCCGAAACCTACGCCAACAAAGGAGAGAAAAATTGTGACAGTCTGTAACCGCACGGAAAGGCTGCTGTAGAGTTTTGAAAAAATATTCATACCAAAATCTATAGCTTCCAAAAGTTATTTTTTTATTAAGGCCATAACTCTTTCAGGCCGATCTTCCCGACGTCTGATTAAATCGGATTAAAAAATGTCATTATTGCTACATCTTTACTGCACAATTTATTCAGCATATTATCTGTCTTTAGTTATTCGAGTTGCGCTTGGACTCCTTCACAGCACCAAGAAACTATCGATTGAAGACCCGATTTAGCTCAAACTTTAACACCGATCTGCCAGCGCTTACAGAAGGGGACAGCAAGGCGATGTGATTGTTAAACGCTCCCTTGCCTACAGCAGCCAAGATTCGCATTCCAACGGAGCGGCAATCTTGAAGCTGGCCTGGATTAATAATGCACAGCGCGAATTGTGCGAATCGAATGCAATAAACCTCTGGAGACGCACTTCGCACCATGCAGCCGCGAGCCCACCAGAAGCAGAGAGACAACACAACGACACTCAATCTGGCGCGCCATCCTGCATGGATAGCGGCTGAGCTGCTGATATTGTCGGGGCACTCCTTTTCTGATCGGTCGCCCGTAGGCTCACGATTGTGTATCCGGCTATGCCGCGATACGTGCCCGCAGGAGGGGTTGACCGTGCCAACTGTCCTGCTGATGGAAGTGTCTAAAGCAGACACGAATCCCTTCGAAAGCAATTTCGCATATAGTAAATCGATTTCGCTTTGAAAAGAGGAAAATTCAAAAAAAGCTAAAACGCTTTTTCTGCTCTATGCGCTCGCTGTTATCGATGATGTGGTTCGCTGTTCTGAAAATATGTTTCGCAGCTCTATGGAGTTGTGCCACCGCGGCTTTGCGCGGATTACAGCGCATCAGGTTCTCTGTTATGGCCATTTACCCCTATTATTTTAGCCCTAAGCAGCGAATTTTCCTCGCTTCGCGTTAAATCAACTCGACTTGCCCCGGAAAGGAAGCATTGCTGTGGGTGTGGCGCAACTAGCGTCGCACTCCCAGCCCGCAACGCGGGCTTCAGGCAGTACCAGCCCCAGCATTCCGCTGAGGATGCGTATTCTCCCGCGGCATGCTGTATAACTTCCTATCGAACCCGATTTATATTGGTCAAATTCGGCACAAAGATGCATGCTATCCGGGGCAGCACGAGCGCATCGTTGATCAAGCGCTGTGGGATAGTGCGCAGCAACTCATGAAAGACAGCAGGAATGGGGTTATGCCGCGTGCGCGCAAATCTCATCCCGGGCATCTGAAAGGAAAGGTCTTTGATATAAGTGGCGAGCGGTTGGTGGTGGTTCACGGAAGTAAACAAGGTCGTCGCTACCGCTATTATACCTCGGAGGCACTGGCCAGAGGTCTACGAAAAGAAGCGCCAAATGGTTGGCGATTACCCGGCGTGCAGCTCGAATCGACAGTGCTAAGCCTTGCTCAAACTATGCTTGGAGATCACGACTTTATGGTCACTGAATTACAGGCGGCAGGTATTTCGCATCTTCATATGCCTGCCGTGTTGAGCGCTACTAAAGATATCAGCAAGAAAGATCCGCAGCAAATCTATGAGAAATTCATCCAGCGCGTTGAAGTTGGATCCGAGGGAATCAGCATTACGCTATCGCTAGCGTCTGTGTCCCTCCCACAAATGGAAGAGCGGCTTCCATCAGTCACTCGTCACGCACCGATGCAGATGCAACGGTGCGGGAAAGAAATGCGTATGATGATCGACGGACAAGGGGCACCTGTTAACATTGATCTGGTTCTGATCAAAACCATCGCGCGCGCCCATGTGTGGTCGCAAGAGTTGTTGAAGTGTCGCGGCTTATCCATGGCTAAGATTGCTTCTCGGTATGGTCTCAGCGATAGCTATGTGAAGAAAATCATGCCCTTGGCATTCCTGGCACCTGACATCATGGATGCGATCATAGCGGGCAAACAACCTGCTAATATTAATACCCAAGCATTGATTCGCGGGATAGATATCCCATTCGATTGGCAAGAGCAGCGCCGCATTCTTGGATTTAAAGCCTAGCTCCCTTTTTCAAAACGACACTCGAAAACTGCCCGTGGAGAAACGGGGTTAAAACGCCCTAAAAATTGGCATGAATCGGATTTCTCTGGTGTCGTTTTGGGAGTCAGTGGGCCAGACAGCGCCGCACAGGGCGACAATCTCTCGAAATATGAGACTACTGGTCGGGAAATGGTGGTCGCGCAGTCAGTTGAACTGGCAACCTTGCTAACCATACTCTAGAAATTTCGGAAAATATTTTATCCGTCGAATCGATGATTTTATAAATGCGTGCATCTCTACAAACGACACGTCAAAACTAGCCAACAGAGAGAACGGGCAGGATCTAGGCCGCTTAGCGCCTATTACAGATCTCTCCCGTGTCGTTGTAAACCACAGTCGCCCACACAGGGCGCCTGTGGGGGAAAATATCTACAAGTTATTGAAAAACAATAATAAATGGTGGGTCCGGGAGGAGTTGAACCTCCGACCTCACGCTTATCAGGCGTGCGCTCTAACCACCTGAGCTACGAACCCATCTCATACACCGCCGCGGTGGTTTACGCGGGGCACATCGTCAAAAGAGTGACGGTTCTAGGGGGGGCAAGGATAAAAGTCAACCGTTTCGTAAAAGAAAGTTGCGATATTCAACTTTCTTTGCAAACACGGTTCCTACCGAGCTTTTTTGCATCATACAACGCCACATCGGCACGTTTAATGAGTTTTGGTATATCATCTACCCCATGTCGATAGCGCGAAACACCGATAGAAACCGTGATACGACCAAAATTTTCACCAGTATCTTTGCGCTTAAGTTCTTTGCTGGCAATCGATTCACGTACCGCATCTGCCACCCGCATCGCGCCGTCAATTGGTGTTGCGGGCAAGAATACCACAAATTCTTCGCCGCCAAAACGGGCCACAATATCGCGCCCTTTCAGTGTATAGGTCAATGTACGAGAAACAATTTTTAACACCTCATCACCAAGCAAATGGCCATAGGTATCATTGAATTTTTTGAAGTGATCGACGTCGAGCATCAGCAAACATAAATCCGTTTTTTGTTCTTCTGCCAGCTCCATATTTTCTTCAAGCAAACTTTCAAATGTTTTGCGATTAAATAAATTAGTCAGCCCATATTTTTGCTCATCGGCGGTCA
>JAYTDB010000018.1:0-5133 GCA_043736135.1 Rickettsiales bacterium | reverse complement strand
CGCAGCGCCTTCTTCCAGCGTTCATCTTTGAGGTGGACGGTCGGCTGAATAGGCATAGTTTAAACATTATTGCCTTTTTTGTTTTTCCGATCCCACTCGTCATAGGCTTGAACAATTTTCGCGGCGAGCGGATGGCGCACCACGTCGGAATCAAGGAAGCGAACGACGCCGATACCCTCAATCGTTTCAATTTTACGAATCACATCGCCTAAGCCAGATTTAATGTCTTTCGGCAAATCGGTTTGCGATAAATCCCCCGTCACCACCATCCGCGTATTTTCACCCATACGGGTCAGGAACATCTTCATTTGCGTTGGTGTAGTATTTTGCGCTTCATCCAGAATCACGAAGGCATTCGCGAGTGTGCGACCACGCATAAACGCCAGCGGGGCAACCTCAATCTCGCCGTTGCTCATATGACGGTCGAGCTTTTCAGCCGGCATCATATCAAACAACGCGTCATAAAGCGGGCGCAAATACGGATCAATTTTTTCTTTCAAATCACCCGGCAAGAAGCCCAGTTTTTCGCCCGCTTCAACGGCTGGGCGCGAAAGAATGATTTTTTCTACTTTGCCGGATGTAAACATCGCAACAGCCATCGCAACCGCGATATAAGTCTTACCCGTACCTGCGGGTCCAAGGGCAAACACCAGCTCATTCGCACCAAGAGCCTCAATATATTTCCCCTGCGCAGGCGTATACGGGCGCACGTTTTTCTTCATCGTCTTGACGTTCAAATCGGTCATACCGAATAACGTCGTATTCTTTTTTTCTTCCTGCACATGCGCGCCAAGCATACGAATCGCCGCGTCGACTTGCGCGCCAGCAATTTCCACACCATTTTGTAAATCTGTATAGAGTGAGTTGAGAACATTTTTTGCCAGCTCAACGCTGTTTTTTTCGCCCGAAAGCGCAACCGTGTTGCCGCGTGATGAGGCTTGAATATTGAGCTTCTTCTCAATCTTGCTTAAATGGATGTCATTGTCGCCGTAAAGCATCGGCAGTAATGCGTTGTTGTTAAACGAAACCGTTACATTAGATACGATCTCACCAGCCTTACCGTTACCGATTTTTTCTTTCACTAAACGACCCTTTCATAAGATTGTTCAATTACGTCACCTGTTAGACTGTTCATATAACCAGCCGTTATCCGAACATCCATCATCTTACCACAGAATTCATCGGGAGCGTTAACATAAACTGATTGCAAATAAGGGCTTTTACCAATGAGCTGACCTTCAAATTTGCCCTCGCGGGTGAATAGCACTTTCATGGTTTCGCCTACGCACGCCTCATTAAACGCCGTTTGTTGCTCATATAAAAGCGCCTGCAACTGGGCAAGACGAAGCTTTTTTACCGCTTCATCTATCTGCGCTTCGTCGGTTGCGGCGGGCGTGCCAGGGCGCGGGGAATATTTAAACGAGTAGGCCTGCGCGTAATTTATGCGCTTCACCAACGCCATCGTTTCTTCAAATTCTTGGTCTGTTTCGCCAGGGAAACCGATGATGAAATCGGACGTAAACGCCATATCAGGGCGGCTTTTCCGCAAACGCTCAATAATTTCAACATAAAATTCTGCGGTATGTTTGCGGTTCATCCGCTTGAGCACACCATCGGAACCTGACTGAATCGGCAGATGCAGATACGGCATCAGCTTTGCTTCTTGCCCATGAATCGCAATCAAATCTTCCTGCATATCGCGCGGGTGCGAGGTCATATAGCGGATGCGTTCCAGCCCGTTTATTTTCGCAAGTTCGGCGATTAAATCCGCCAGCGACCACGTTTTTCCGTCGCTTGCTTCGCCGTGATAGGCATTCACATTTTGCCCGAGCAGCATGATTTCCATCGTGCCTTGGTCAACCAAACGCTTTGCCTCATCAATCAAATCTTGCGCTTTGCGGGAATATTCCGCACCACGCGTGTACGGCACTACACAGAATGTGCAAAATTTATCGCAGCCTTCTTGCACCGACAAATAAGCTGAAACGCCTTGCTGCGTGTCTTTTGGCAGGAAATCAAATTTCGGCTCAACGGGAAAATCCAACTCGACGACGCCGCCTTTTTCACGAATGGCTTTCGTCACCATTTCAGGGAGTTGATAATAGCTATGCGACCCCATCACCATATCCACATATGGCGCGCGCTGGATAATTTCTTCGCCTTCCGCCTGCCCCACGCAACCGCCAACGGCAATCAACATGCGCTCGCCTTTTTCTTTTTTCAGCTTTTTCTGTTTTAAAATACGCCCCAAATCGGAATAGACTTTTTCTTCGGCCTTCTCGCGGATATGGCAGGTATTGAGAATCACCAAATCAGCATCATCGGCATTATCCTGCGTTACATAACCCAGCGGGCGCATCACATCCGCCATACGAACAGAATCATACACGTTCATTTGGCAACCGTAGGTTTTGATATAAAGTTTTTTACTCACAGGGATACACCTACCTTACGGGTTCCGTCATCCCGATGAAAATCGGGATCCAGCATTGGCTGCGATAGCACTACTTTAGCTGGATTCCGTTTTTCAACGGAATGACAAGAATAAAGAATATAGAGCTTTTTACTCACAGGGCATTTATCTTTGCAGCAACAATAAAATCATTCTCATGTAACCCACCAATATCATGGGTGTAAAGCGTAAACACCGCATAGCCCCAGCCAAAATCAATCTCTGGGTGGTGATTTTCAGCCTCTGCGACCGCGCCGACCTGATTTACGAAAGCGAGGCTCTCGGCAAAGTTTTTAAAGGTGAATTTGCGGCGAATAGCGGGTGCACGTTCTTGCACAATCAATTGCCAGCCCGATGCCTCTGCCAACATCGCATCAATTTGTTGTGGCGATAACGCTTCCGCACCTACGCATGGCACACATTTTTTCAAAGCAAGCATTGTGCATTCCCCTATTCACCATTAAGCTTATTGCATTCATACTGTCAGAGATATTAAAGGTCAACCAATGGCTATCATTCTTGCACTTGATTCTTCAATTGGAATCAGTTCTGTTGCCATTTGGCATACGGATAAGATTGCCGCCTATCTAGAAAACCGCGAATCAACGATGCAAGCCGCTAAGTTGATGCCACTGGTGGAAGAGGCGTTGAACGCCGCAAAATTGCGTTATGCCGACCTCACCCATGTCGCCTGCACCACCGGCCCTGGCAGTTTTACGGGTATTCGCATCGGCATGGCAGCCGCGCGGGGCATCGCGTTTGCCGCCAATATTCCCTCGCTTGGTTTTACCACCTTAGAAGTGATGGAAGCAGCAACGGGCGATCAAAATGCCCTCGCCATCTTGAACGCGGGAAAAGGCGAAGTCTATTTCCAGAAATTTGGTGATGCTGCGTGTGCGCCATCTATCGGCAGTTTGGCAGATGTGCTGGCGCGTTATCCACGCGCAACCATTGCGAGCGGCATCCCACTTCCTGCTGGCTATGCCGCACCCACAATCACCTATCCGCGAGCAGACGCGCTGGCGACACTCGCCGCACAGGCGCCGCAAGATGCAAGCGCGCTCACGCCACTTTACATTCGGCCACCAGATGCTAAACCGATGAAGAATATGCAATAACGTGTCATGCCAGCGCAGGCTGGCATCCAACATGATAAAGATCCCTCGACTCCGCTCGGGATGACAATATACCCTTTTCAGGGCGGGATAATTTGACTAAGCTGCAAAGAAACTAGGAGTATTCATTATGAAAAAATCGCTCATCTTATCACTTTTTGCCTCAGCATTATTGCTCGTAAGCGCCTGTGGAGGTGATGTGCCTGCAGGGCCATCGCTAAATTTTAAACGTTACCAGCCGATTTACATGAACGTTGCTACCATCGATGTAGTAGAAGATTATCGCTCGCCCAATCGCGCGCCGAATGTGGAGCATTTAATGCCCTATTCACCCGCAGATGCCGTGCATATTTGGGTGAAAGATCGTTTGCGTGCGACAGCGCAAGATAAAAAACTGCAAGTCGTTATCAAAGACGCCAGCGTGATTGATACCACGCCGCCAGAGCCAGATGGTTTTGCCGGTGTGTTTTCTATCGGACAAACGCATAATTACAAAGCGCGCCTTGAAGTAGAATTCCGAATTTATGGCGGCGATGCCCTTTCTGAAGCCAGCATCAACGTGGTTGCCACGCGCGATATGTCGATGTCAGGCAGCGCGAGTGCCGCCAGCCGCGACCTGCATTTCCGTGAAATGATTTTTGATATGATGACAGTGGTCAATGCTGAGCTGGAAAAAAATATTTTTGAGCATCTCGGTTCTTACGTCAATTTCTCGATGAACCCGTAAGAATGATGAAAGATAAAAAGATGAAAGATGAAATACTCGTTACTCACTACTCGTTACCTGATACTCAAAAATGAACGTCTACCTTCCCATAGCCGAGATGTCGGTCAATATTTTCCTGATCCTCGGATTAGGCGGTATGGCAGGTATTTTATCGGGCTTATTTGGCATTGGCGGCGGGTTTTTAATGACACCACTACTGATTTTTATCGGCGTACCACCGAGCATTTCCGTGTCGACGGTTGCCAATCAAATCATCGCGTCATCGGTCTCAGGATTTCTTGCACACTGGCGAAAAAACAATGTCGATTTTAAAATGGGCTGGTTCTTATTTGGTGGCGGTGTCGTCGGCTCATCGTTGGGTGTCGCCATTTTCCAAGCGCTGCAACGCATTGGTCAAATCGATCTGATTATTTCATTATCCTACGTTACATTCTTAGGCGTTATTGGCTCGATGATGGCGTCGGAAAGCATCCGCTCCATCTTGGGGCTGAACAAAAAAGCAAGCCCTACCGACACCCCTACCCTTGCAAAACGTCTGCCTTGGCAGGTGTATTTTCCTGCATCTAAAATTACTATCAGTGGCTATGCGCCCATTGCCATAGGTCTTTTTGTCGGCATCATGGTATCGCTCATGGGTGTTGGCGGCGGCTTCTTTTTAGTGCCTGCGATGATTTATATTCTCGGCATGCCCACAGCCATGGTCATCGGCACGTCACTTTTTCAAATCATTTTCATCACCGCTAACGTGACATTGCTGCAAGCAGTGACGACGCAGACTGTCGATATTATGCTCGCGTTATTATTGCTTAGTGGCTCGGTGTTTGGCGCACAAATTGGCA
>JAYTDB010000017.1:0-1579 GCA_043736135.1 Rickettsiales bacterium | reverse complement strand
GTGAATGTGATGTTTGCCAAAACCGGTGGCGGTATTGAACAAGCTTTTGTCGATTATTGCGAAGGCTTGCGTGATCGTGGGCATGAAGTAACGGCAATTACTGCGCCAAATGCATGGGCTATCCAACAATTGCGCGAGCGGAACATCAAAACACTGACGTTATGTAACATAAATGAATATGATTTTATCGCCAGCTTCCGCCTTGGTCGTATGCTAAAAAAACTGAACGCAGATGCGGTAATTGCACATGCGAACCGTGCTTTTGGCCTTACACGTCGTGCGATTAAAAATAAAGTGCCATTGGTTGGCGTAGTGCAAAACTATTCAACGCGCCGCTATGGTGCTGCAGATGCTGTGTTCACCACCACCAATGACTTGATTTCAACGTTAGAAAAACAGGGTGTTCCTGCTGGCAAAATCTATCACATTCCCAATATGGTGGAATGTCGTGAGTTGCCACACCGCCCTGCCCGCCGCAATCCGCCTGTGATTGGAACGCTGGGTCGGTTTGTCGCGAAAAAAGGATTTGAAGTATATATCGAAGCACTCGCATTGCTAAAAGAACGCGGATTGCCGTTCACTGCTGTTCTCGGCGGCGGCGGTGAAGAAGAAAAAGCCTTGCGAGCATTAGCAAAAGCAAAAGGTTTGGAAAATCGTCTGGAGTTTTTGGGGTGGATTGGTGACCGCAAAAGCTTCTATAATAGTATTGATATTTTTTGTCTGCCGTCACACCATGAACCATTCGGCATCGTACTGCTGGAGGCATTCGCAAACGGCGTACCCGTTGTATCTGGCGCATCGGAAGGGCCAAAAGAAATCATCACCCCGAATTATGATGCGTTGATTGTCGAAAAAGGTGATGCCGCATTGCTTGCCGAAGCACTCGCGAAATTCCTCAATGATGCACCGCTTGCCGAACGCATGGCAGCCAATGGTTTTGTAAAAGCCAAAACGCGTTATTCATTGGAAGTGGTTGCTGAACGTATTGAAACGGCGCTGATAAAGATTATTGCTAAATAGTCAGGGATTTTTACCAGACGAATGCGGGAATACAGGTGCTATTGTCGCCGCCATTAGCTGGATCTGAATTATATTGTGCGGTTGTATCATAGGCATTTGCGCCACCAAAAGTGCATATATTCGCTCCCGCACTTGTTGTTGCCGACCAATAGGTAGCTACGCTCAAGCCCAAAACAGAGAAAAAGTTAGGGCTATTGTTCAGACGGTAAACGGATACAAGAAATTTTCCAGTATTGGGATTGCCATCATCCATTTTCAGATCGATACTATAAGCTTCAGCTGCCGACATGTTTGGCTCAAAGATGGAAGTTCCGGCAGCAGGCTTTCCTAAATAAAACATATTCTTGGTTTGGTCTAAGTTGCCATTGCGCCAAAAATGGCGAGAGTAGGCTATACCGCTTACGCCGAAATAGCCTTTGCCATATTTTGATTTTGGCATGTATTGGGCTTGTGCTTGGTTCCAGCATAGCTCGCCTGTGGGAACCCCTGTACACCCACTGCTGGTGTCATCAAAAAGTGTAGCACCTGTTGGTTCAATAAGCTCGGCATCTGATAGTTG
>JAYTDB010000016.1:0-5552 GCA_043736135.1 Rickettsiales bacterium | reverse complement strand
GCACCAAATTTTCACCGTTGCTGCCGATGGTGGCTTTGAGCACTTCAGGATTGGTCATCAGGAAGTTGCTTGGGCTCATGGCGTCGATAAACTGGCGGGTATAAAAATCAATTTTGCGGCTGGTATGTGTATCGAGTCCTTCTACTTCGCCGACGCTGGTTTGCAGATGACGCGCTGAGAGCAGGTAAGATTGTTTCAAGAAATCAAATACGGTATTTTCGTTCCATGATTCATCTTTAAAGCGGCGATCGCGGCTGTCTGGCGCAATCACGGGCGGTTTTTCGTCACCCGCAAGCTTGTAAGCGGTGTTTTGCCAAAGCGTCAAATAATCCTGCCAAAACCCCAATTGGCGCTCAACGAGGCGCACAGGGTCGCCCATCATGCGGGCAAACAGCTCCATAAACGCATTGCCCATATTGAGTGGATCAATGGATTTATTGGCAATATCATAATCTTGGCGGGACAAGAATTGTTGCAAGATAAGTTGGCACTTTTCCGCTGCTTTGGCCATGTTTTCGGCGAAAGCTTGTGCATTAGGATCTGCGTCTTTGGCAGCATTGTCTGCTTTGTTTTTTGACATGGGTTCATTTACAAGACTATTAGGCGTGAAAGCAATAACAAACTTACAGCGTAAATTTCATTGCAATTTCTGTGTTTATCGTTAAATATTTGGCATCGTTTAATTTAGGTTGTCCCCGCATGCGTCACATTCGCGTTATTTCTGGTTTTGGTTTGGCTCTATTGCTGTCTAGTTGTGGCGCCTATGATTTTGCGCGTGAGAAATATACGGGTGAGCGTTCTGGCGAAGAAGTGGCGGGACCGCGTCGTGCACCCATTCTCAATCCCTCCGCTGCAAAGCCAGAGGTAAAAAAAATGCACGTTGCGGCTAGCAATCCGATCGTGCCATCAGGTCCTGCGCCATCAACCGTTCCTGAAAAAACACAAGCTTCGGCAAAAGATAGCCCTTATGATCAGTTTGATGAAAAGGGCGAGGCTAAAGGCGGCACGAATTATTTGGCAAAATTGTTTGATGGTGATGAAGCTACGCATGTAAGCAGCAGCTCTGGTCGTAAGAGCTTTAAAGGCAATGTTGCGCAATCTTCTGTTGCTGCGGCGCCTATTTCTTCGGCGCCGATATCGGTTGAGCCGTTTGCTGATCCAGCAGAGAAAATTATTCCAAAAGCGGCTGTTGAAGCCCCTGCGCAACCAGAAATTACACCTGCTCCGCGCGGTGGCAAAGGCAATGGCGTAATGATTCCACTTTCGCAGCTTGAACCTGTTTCACAATTAGAGCCTTCTGCGGGCGGCAATGAGATTGCCGCTAATGATACGCCTGCGTTAAAAACAGTGCCGCAAAAGCCCGCTCAATTTGAAGTAATCAAAAAAGAAAAAGATGCGCAATTGAAGCAATTGCAACAAGATCATAAAAATGCTGATGCACAAAAAACGCTGCTCAATGCTGAGCCGTCGGATTTAAAATTACCTGAAGTTGAAGACACGTTAGAAGAAATTCAGAGCGCGTTAGAGTCTTCTGAGCCGCTGATTGCGAGCAATAGCTATATCCAAGAAGCCAGCCCTTCTTCTGGACGATAGTTATGCAAAAAGATTTTTATCGTATTGGCAAATTGCCTCCTTATGTCTTCGCAGAAGTAAATAAAATCAAAGCGGCTGCGCGCGCTGCGGGTCAGGATATTATTGATTTTGGTATGGGCAATCCTGATTCAAAACCACCGCAACATGTGATTGATAAGGTGCGGGATACGCTGAACGACCCCAAGGCGCATCGCTATTCGTTGTCGCGCGGGATTTTTGGTTTGCGTAAGGCGCAGGCGGCGTATTACAAGCGCCGATTTAATGTGGATTTAGATCCTGATACAGAAATTGTGGTGACCATCGGCAGTAAAGAAGGTCTGGCGAATTTAGCGCAGGCGATTACAGGGCCGGATGATTATTTTATCGTTCCTGACCCATCCTATCCAATTCATGTATGGGGTTTTGTCATTGCCGGTGCGAATGTCATTTCGATTCCGAATGTTACAGGCCCAGAATTTTTTGTGAACCTCAGAAAAGCAATTGAAACCGCGCCAAAAAAACCTGTTGCGGTGATTGTGAATTACCCGTGCAACCCGACGGCGTTTACAGTGGATTTGGCGTTTTACGAAGAGCTGGTTTCCATCTGCCGCCATTATAAGATCTACGCGATTTCGGATCTCGCTTATAACGAGCTGTATTTCGATGGCAAGCCAACGCCGTCTATTTTAGAAGTCAAAGGTGCGAAAGAGGTCGCCGTAGAATTTACTACCGTTTCCAAAAGCTACTCAATGGCGGGTTGGCGCATTGGCTTTGCTTGCGGCAATAAAGATTTAATTGGCGCGCTCACCAAAATAAAATCCTACCTTGATTATGGTACGTTCTTGCCTGTGCAAGTGGGAGCAACGGCTGCGCTGAATGGTCCGCAAGATTATGTTGATACCATGCGCGCGCTGTATCAATCGCGCCGCGATGTGATGGTAGCGGGTTTAAAAGATGCGGGCTGGGATGTGCCAATACCCAGCGCGTCGATGTTTATTTGGGCGCCGCTTCCTGAGCAATATAAGCATCTCGGCTGCATGGAGTTTTCAAAAAAACTCATTGAGGGTGCGGGCGTTGCGGTGGCCCCAGGTATTGGTTTTGGGCCAGGCGGCGAAGGTTTTGTGCGTATTGCGCTCGTTGAAAATAAGAACCGCATTCGCCAAGCTGTGCGTAATATTAAGCAGCTTTTTATGGATGATAAAGCGGTTGATAAAAAGAAAAAGGAATCGGCATGAGCGTGCTTAACATAGGCATTGCAGGGCTGGGTACGCTCGGTCAGGCGATGGTGAATATCATTGCAAAAGATGCGGTGTTACTCGCCAAACGTTCTGGACGCGAAATCAAAATCATAGCGGTGAGTTCGCACAATAAAAACAAAAAACGTGATTGCGATGTGTCGGCCTTTCGCTGGGTGGATAATGCGGCTGATTTGGCGAATATTGCAGAAATTGACGTGGTCGTTGAGCTGATAGGTGGCGCAAGCGGCATTGCCAAAGATACGGTGGAAGCAGCGCTCAAAGCGGGCAAGCATGTAGTGACAGCGAATAAAGCGTTGATTGCCGAACATGGCGTTGCGCTTGCCAAGCTCGCAGAACAAAAAGGCGTGATGTTGGCATTTGAAGCGGCAGTTGCAGGCGGTATTCCTGCGCTAAAAGTACTCAAGCAAGGGTTGGCGGCGAATCATATTTCAAAGGTATGTGGCATTTTAAATGGCACCTGTAATTACATTCTCACCCATATGTGGAATGATAAGCGTGATTTTGCCGATGTGCTCGCAGAGGCGCAGAAACTGGGCTATGCTGAGGCGGATCCGAGCTTTGACGTTGATGCAATTGATACATCGCATAAGCTGGCGATTTTAACCAGTCTGGCGTTTGGCGTTGAGCCGAATTTGCAGTCACTTACCGTAGAAGGTATTCGCCACATTACGTTGCGCGATATGGAATTTGCTGATGAGTTGGGTTACGTCGTTAAATTACTCGGAATTGCGGAGAAAACCGATGCCGGCATTTTGCAGCGCGTGCATCCGTGCATGGTTGCGAAAGATAGCGCGATTGCCAATGTAAGTGGTGTATTTAATGCGGTGCAAATGGAAGGTAACTGTGTTGGTAGTTTATTTTTAGAGGGGCGCGGTGCTGGCGGTATGCCTACCTCTTCAGCGATTCTTGCCGATGTGATTGATATTGCGCGCGGCACTTCTGGTGCGCCATTTGGCGTGGCGACGGGTGATATGACGCAAGGCAAATTTCTGCCACTCGATTTCTTGCAATCGTCGTATTATATCCGCTTAAATGTACTCGATAAGCCGGGTGTCTTGGCTGATATTACCAGCGTTTTCCGTGACAATGATATTTCGCTTAAATCCTTTTTACAGCATGGTCATGCGCCCGGTGAGCAGGTGTTTGTGGTGATTGCGACGCATGCCACCTCGGAAGCGAATATGCAAAAAGCCTTGGCTTTGATTGCCAAACAGGCCAATATCAAAGAACCCCCATTTTCCATAAGGATTGAGACTGTATGAACGCTGTAAACAAAAAAGATCCCCTCGCCGCGGGTTTTTGGCATGATCGTAATTTCGCGCTGGAAGCAGTGCGGGTAACGGAAGCAGCTGCGCTCGCCTCGTTCGCGTGGATGGGTAAGGGCCGTGAAAAAGATGCCGATGCGGCAGCAGTAAAAGCAATGCGTGAGGCGCTAAACGGGCTTGCGATTGATGGCACGATTGTCATTGGTGAAGGCGAGCGCGATAAAGCGCCGATGTTGTATATCGGTGAAAAAGTCGGCAATGCTGCGGGTGCTGGCCCTGAAGTAGACATCGCGCTTGATCCCCTTGAAGGCACGACTTTATGCGCGCATGGCGGTGCGAATTCATTGACGGTGATTGCGATTGCCGAAAAAGGGGGCTTCTTGCATGCGCCCGATGTGTATATGGAAAAAATCGCGGTGGGTGGCGGTTTGCCCGATGGCGTGATTGCGCTGGATAACTCGCCTGCCACCAATTTAAAGAATTTGGCGAAAGCAAAAAATTGTGACGTGTCGGATTTGGTGGTGATGATTCTGGAACGTGAGCGCCACAAGGATATGATTGCGGCAGTGCGTGAAGCAGGTGCGCGGATTCAATTGATTGCCGATGGTGACGTGGCAGGTGTGATTGCAACCTCGCGCATTGATACGGGCATTGACATGTATATGGGTATTGGAGGCGCGCCAGAAGGCGTACTTGCAGCAGCAGCGCTTCGCTCGATTGGTGGGCAGATGCAGGCGCGTTTGATTTTTGCGGAACAAGAAGAAAGAGACCGTGCAAAACGCATGGGCATTGATGATTTGAGCAAGGTTTACACGTTAGAAGAACTTGCAAAAGGCGATGTGATGTTTGCCGCAACCGGCGTGACCGATGGCTCGATGCTCAAAGGTGTTCACCGCTTCCCAGGTGGCGCGCATACCCACTCGATTATTATGCGCTCTAAAACAGGTACGGTGCGGGTGATTGAAGCTGAGCATAACTTCAATAAAAAAACATGGGGTGATCCGCTGAACTAGGCGGTTTTTACTTCCCAGCCCTTTGATAATATGGCATTTTCATTGCTATATGAAATCCATCCGAACTTCGCCGACGAATAGGGCTGCCTTCACTTTGATCGAGCTTGCTATTGTATTGCTTATTGTAGGGCTGCTTGTGGGCGGCGTAGTGGTAGGGAAGCATTTAATCAAGGTTGCTGAATTTCGGGCACTATACTCGCAAATTGAACAGATTGAAACTGTCACACAGAGTTTTAAACTTAAATATAATTGTTTGCCGGGCGACTGTGCCAAAGCCACCCAGTTTTTTGCTGTGGGTACGCAACCCGAAAAAGTTCGTAATGGCAATGGTGACGGCATGATACTCGCATTGGATGCGTCAAATCTTTGCGCCTCTGATTATAGTCTTGAGTGGTTTAGCGTTTTTGATCATTTGTCAGCAGCGGGGCTGGTTTCTCTACCCC
>JAYTDB010000015.1:0-2700 GCA_043736135.1 Rickettsiales bacterium | reverse complement strand
CGGGTACGATGATTTATAAAGACTAGTGTCATGCTGCTGACATACAAAGTATGTCGAGCAGTATCCACCTCTACCTAAAATGGATCCTGCTCGATTGCTATGCAATCAGCAGGATGACGTGCTTAGGCTATCGTTGCACCGCGCTGCGGCGTATTCGATTGCTGATAGGCTTTGCTGTAGTTTGGGTCATCAGCCATAAACACGCGACCATGCGTGACCGTATCAATCGCATTGTGGAACAAGCGCCCTAAAGACTGTTTTGCCTCCCCCCCCACATCTTTAAACACCTGTTTAAACAACTTAACCCCATCAGCGAAGCAATGCTTGTTGGATAGCGATTCCAAATGTTTCATCGGCTCGATATGCGCGATTAAATGCTTCATACGATCCGCTGCGTCCAGCATATGACCATCGCCACCTTTTTTGCCAATCTGATGCTGATAAATCGCATTCTGTGCAGGCTGCGTTGGATCTAAGAATGTTTTACCTGTCATCGCCTCAAATACCAACTTACCCGCCTCAATATATTGGCTCGGCAACTCCTTAGTCGCAAAATCTAATAAGGCTTGTTTTTTCTCGCGCCATTCATCGTTATCCAAGGCCTTGTCCTGCGCTAATTTAAAAAACAACTCCTCGCCCATTTTCTTCAAATCTGAATTGATGATACTGTAAGACAGCTTATCAATCGCATCTTTAAAGGCGGGGGATTCCTCATAAAGCTGATGCCATTTTTCAGGAGATGAAACGCCAGCCCCCAGCTTATCCGTAATGGATGCGCGTATTTTATCCGCACCGATAAAAGTCGGATGAATGCCCTCATGCTGCAAGGTTTCCGAAAAGCCGATAGTGCGAATTTGCGTCGCATCAATAGCCCGTACCGCCGCCTCTTTTTCCGCTAATTTTTCATCACGCGAGCCACCACGCGTACCCGCATTACCTGCGGCAATATGATCACGATAGCCTAATTCATACAGCAAGCGCCCTAGTGGGTTCCCCGGAGCTTCATAAATATTCGCATTATACTGCGCCTGCATGTTGCTCAGTGCTGCGGTTACCTTTGATTCTTGTTCCTGATTCACTTCTTGATGTTCGCCGTTGAGCATCACGTCAATCTGCTGTACCAGCCCGCGAATGGTCAGACGCTCAAACGAGGTCGATTGGTTGAAGTAATTGAGCAAATCGCCACCCTGATAGGTCGATTTAACCTTATCACCCAAACCAAAATCACGAATCACCGCGGTTGCCGCGCGCACCCCATTGCGGTACGAATCAGAATGGCTGCCGCCCTCAAAAAACTCTAGCTTAAGCTGCTGTGACTCTGGCTTACCTGTATTATATTCCGCCTGCGCTTCGCGCGCGGCATGGTGGCCCTCATGAATAATCCCGCGTGAGGCAACTGCCCCTGCGCGGCGCGCATTATCCGAGTGAGCAATCATCAGCTGTTGCGTCAGTTGCGGCATCGCAAAATGCGCTTTCAGTTCGTCCATATGCGCTTTATACGCTGGATTTGCCATGCCATCTTTAATCACTTCAGGAATCTTCGCCATCGTGTCAGCTTCTTCAAACAGCGGCACGATATTCATCATCGCACGTTTGCCTTTATCATCGGTCGATGCAACCTGCATGGCGAGTGCTTCAAGCAAATTCGTCGTCCCCTTACATTCCGCCAGTACATTATGGGTAATCATATCGCCAAAATCACGCGCCAATTCCATGCGTCGCAGCGTGTGATAAACGATGGTATCATCCTTGCCGTAATCACGGAGTTTATCACCTTCAAGCGTTGCCATTTTATCATGCGACAAGGCAATAAATGCTGCGCGCTTGTCTTCCTTACTTAAAATTTTCGTAAGCGCATCTTGCTGTAGCTTTTCTGCCGCTTCGATAATTTTTTTATCAGGATTCGACTTTTTATTTTCATCAATAATTTTTTTATACGAGCGCACATAATCACTCGCTTCATCACCCATTACATGACTTGTCGGAACATCTTTAAATAATGTCGCCAGCACGCGCCCATATTCTTCTGCCGTCTCGCGATATTCAATTTTACCAAGAGACAAACCAAAAGTCGCCACGCGACGTTTCGTCATGAGCAATTTTTCTTTTTCACCCACACTGTCTGCATGATCAACAAGGAAGCTTAGTGCCTCTTCTAAGCCTTTTGCACCACCAAGCGCAGCCAGCGATGCATCCACACCTTTTGTTTCCACCGCGATTGAGCGGAATTCATCATTAGTAAGCGGAATATCGCTTTTATTACGCTTAGTTTCAATAAAATCAATATTCGCCTGATAGGCTTTCATTGCAGAATTTAAGCCACTTTTCCACTGATTTAGCGCAGGCGATGCTGCCTCAATATTATTCAAATCTGCCAATATTAATTCGGCGGCTTTTTGCTTGTGTTGCAAAACAGCTTCCAGCGTATTTTCCGATTTAATATTTTTATTGCCGTCTTTATCACCCGCCGAACCCCACGAGCTGAAACGGAATTTTAAATCTAATTCTTTGCGCTGTGCATCATTATATTTATCGCCAAACTTATCCGACAAGGCTTGCTCCGCCACATGGTACGAGCGCTTAATATCATGAAACGCATTAGAGAGAAAATTCACGACGATGTCGGTTTCGGCGGGTGATAAAGACGGCAATAAAAATATTAAATCGGAAAATACGCTGGAAGCTGTTTTGCAACACAAG
>JAYTDB010000014.1:0-2058 GCA_043736135.1 Rickettsiales bacterium | reverse complement strand
AGCCAGCAAGTCGATTCCGAAACAGCATTTGGTGGCTTTGGCGCACAGAAAAGCTGAAAAAACTGGGCGCAAAAGCCAGCAAGTCGATTCCGAAACAGCATTTGGTAGAGATGGTGGAGGATTAGCCCTCAAGGCTTGTCATCCCGCACTTGTTGCGGGATCTAGGGTTACAAGTTCTGACAGCGTTTTTAATTCTAGACCCCGCAACAAGTGCGGGGTGACGGCACGTGATGGATTACCCATCTAACCCTAGCAAACGATACGTTCCGCTATCATCTTTCCAGCCCGCGCTGACTTTGACGAACAGCGACAGATGCACTTTTTTCTCCAGCATTTTTTCCAGCTCGCGGCGAGCAGATGAGCCGATGCGTTTTGCCATCGCGCCTTTATCACCAATCACCATTTTTTTATGCGCGTCGCGCTGCACATAAATCACCTGAGAAATCACCACGCGGGTATCATGCTCTTCCCAGCTTTCGGTCTCCACTAAACAGGCGTATGGCAGCTCTTGCGCCATCATCATGAATAACTTCTCGCGCGTGATTTCGGCAGCAAGCATCCGCATTTGAATATCGCTCACTGAATCATCGGGATATAAAAACTCACCTTCTGGCATTGCTTTTTTAAATACATTGACCAATGAATCCAACCCATCAGATTTAAGCGCAGAGATGAAAAATATCTCGCGCAGGAAAGTGAATTCTTTGAGCGCGGTTGCCAGCTCTAGCAGACGCTCCTTATCGACCTTATCTAGCTTATTAATCGCACAATAAATCGGCTTGTCATTAAAGGTTGATAGTTTTTTCAAAACGGCATGGAGATTATCCGTAATGCCACGACGCGCATCAATCAGTAGCAAGATACAATCGGCATCCCCTGCCCCTGCCCACGCGGCTTTGACCATCGCTTTTTCAAATTTTTCTGGCGCGTCAAAAATCCCTGGTGTGTCGATAAACACAAATTGGTAGTTATCCGACGTCATCACCCCGCGCACGTTGAAGCGCGTCGTTTGCACTTTCGGCGTCACAATCGAGATTTTTTGCCCCACCAATGCGTTGACCAGCGTGGATTTACCTGCATTTGGCTCGCCGATGATACTAACTAATCCGCAATATTTTTTCATGATGTTCCTAATGTTTCTAGCAGCAAACGTGCCGCCTCTTGTTCTGCAGCACGCTTGGCATTTGCCGTAGCGCTTGCTGGGGCGTAGCCTTCCACCAACACTTCGATAGTGAATTCAGGCGCGTGTGCCGCCCCCACTTGATTAGTAAGTGTATAGACTGGAATCGGAAGCCCGCGAGCCTGCGCCCATTCTTGCAGTGTGGTTTTAGCATCTTTCGGCGGTGTCAATGTTTGCTGCGCGAGCGCTGTCCAGCGGGGCAGTATAAATGCTTTTGCGGCATCCAATCCACCATCCAAATACATCGCGCCAATGAGTGATTCCAGTGCATCTTCGAGGTTTGATGCATTACTACGTCCACCCGTTGCCGCCTCGCCATTTGACATCATCAGCGCATCGCCAAGGCCAATGTCAGTTGCAATCACCGCCAATGTTTCACCACGCACCAGCGCTGCATGACGCCGCGCCAGCTCTCCTTCTTGTTCATTTGGAAACAGTGAATATAACAATTCTGCGACCACCAATCCAAGCACAGAATCGCCCAAAAATTCGAGGCGCTGGTTATTTTCTTTTTTATTACTGCTAGGGTGAATCAGCGCAATGCTCAGCAAATTCGCATCCCGAAATGTGTAGCCAATGCTCTGTTGCAGCGTGTCCATCGTTAATTTAACAAGGTAAAGAAGCGATTAAAACGAATCGCTTTAATCCAGTTGGCGGGATTGCTTAAATTCACCGCCCCATCAATCGAGAAGAAAATAATTTCCGCACGACCGACAATGTTTTCCTCGGGCACAAAACCCACCTCGTCAAAGCGGCTGTCTTGTGAATTATCACGGTTATCACCCATGAAAAAATAATGGCCTTCTGGCACAACGAACGCCTTCGTATCATCCGCCAGCCCAAATTTTCGCTGCTTCAAAATCAGAATATCTTTGCCT
>JAYTDB010000013.1:0-1521 GCA_043736135.1 Rickettsiales bacterium | reverse complement strand
GGCTTGCATATTGAGCCAGTGTGTTCTTACGCGGCTTCTTACCTGCAACGCCATACGCTTTAGCTATAAAAAACAGAGATGATACAATATTAATTTATTGTATTTCAGTCACTTATTTTGTTTGTGACGGTGACGTTCACATATAAACCTCCATTTTCCGCCCACGTTCACAGAAGCTTCACACGCATTTGCCATAATCAGTGGTATAAATGAATGGTGAGTGAGAAAACAAACTGAACATCGTATTTGATAATTTTGGGGGATTTATGGCTGAGGAAGATGCAAAGACAATCGAAGAACGAGCGTTTGAAATTGCTAGAGGGTTACTAGCTGATGCTGTCGCCAATCAAAATAAACCCGCTGTTGAAAAACCGACTGTAGGTGAAAAATTCCCGACGGATGTTCAGGTGAATACACCTATTAGCTATCCCCCTGCGGATAAAATTAAGGATGGCTTGGTGGCTGCTGCGGGCTTTGAAGAAGTGAAGCCAGTGGCTAATCCGGCAGCTCCAGCACCAGTTGCCATAACGCCGCCGGAACCGCCAGTGATTATAACGTCACCTGCACCATCGCCTGCTGCACCTAAAAGTGACTTTCCAACGAATATATATCCTGAAAAACCATCAGTCGGTGCGTTGCCAACCGAGGCAGAAAAGAACCCGAAATTTCCAACGACGGTGGATTATAATCCACACATTATAGCAATGCCAGTTGATGTTAAAACGCCAACGCTAACAGCACCAGCGGAAGCAAAGCCTACTCCGCGCGTAGAGATTGGCAATGATGGTGAAAATCCAATGCTGAAAATTCTAGAAGGCAAAAAAGACTCTGCGCCCGATGTGCGTGGTGCGATGGGGATTCCAGAAGCTGTTGTAGGTTCGGAGTTTACTCGCGTCATTACGCCACCACCAGAAGTGTCGCCGCAAGTGATTGTGATTACCGATGATGCGAAAAAAGCCATAGTCATTGCCAGCGCTTCACAGGCGGATGCGATGAAAGAATTCAAAGAGCATGCCCAAGGTCACGCAGGATTTGGTAACCGAGATGCCGGTACGTTGGTTGCCCTAGCACAAACATACATGAATTCGAACGCTGATAAAGACCACCAGCTTAAAGTGGATGGTGTGTTGGGCAATGACACTGAAAAAGCCATCAAAGATTTGCAGAAACAGATGGGTTTCAAAAAAGAAGATCAAGATGGTATTTTGGGTGAAAAAACATGGGTTGCGCTGCGCGAAGCGATGAAAGATAAAGATGGTCACAGGCCGAGCGTTGATGATTTGAAAAAGGATTTACAAGACAACCATCCAAAAGCGGCGGCACAAGCGAATGCCTATGACGCGGCGCGGGATGGCTTGAAGCATAAAGCGCATGGCGGCCATCATACGGATCATACGCATGATAAAGTGCCGAGCCAAACGGGACATGCTAAACCGCAGCATGAAGAGGCGGCGGGGAGAAAATAATTGCTGTTAGCGATAGCGATTGCATCAAAAGGCATCTGAGTTTATAGAATCCCGT
>JAYTDB010000012.1:0-3246 GCA_043736135.1 Rickettsiales bacterium | reverse complement strand
GTGTCGCGCCATGTGCGGCGACATTTCGATATCGAGGGCGATCTTGACAGCCTGTCGGACCATTTCACCGCCAATCTGGAAGAATTCGCAGCAATGGGCCTGTGGGCGGCCTCGCTGACCCGCTTTGGTGTGCGCGACCCGTTTTCGCCGCTGGACGCCTTCAATTTGCAGGACCGCGACGCCAGCACCGGCACTGCCGAGGATATCGCCGAAAAATACCGTGCGATGGAACGCTGGGGCGGGCCGCCGGTGCCATTGGATGCAGCGTTGCGCGCCGAGATAGCGGCATTGGTGAAGACGGAACTGGATGGGCTGGGGGCCACCGAAACACCACCACAGGGCGCGGTAGACCGCGCGCATCTGTGCTGGATCATCTTGCATGATCTGGGCGAGACGCGGCTGAACCGGCGCGGGTTCGAGGCGTTGCTGGCCTTGCAATCTTCGGGCGGGACAGATGCCGCAGAGGCGGTGCTATCAGCAAACAATTTCTCAGTAGTACCACCAAAAGCACCGCTTGCGCTAGCTTTTGAACTCGCAACGCCACTGATATCAACTGTGAAGTTGTTACCAAGTGCACCGCCAGTACGTGAAGCAATTTCAAGTGTTGAGTTAGACGCAGTATAAACCGCTTTACCCAAAGCTTGCGAATAAGTAGTTGCACCAGTCACCGCGTTAGACGAAGTGAGAGAGTTCAATTTATCAGCAAGGTTTTTGATGGTATCAGCAGTTGTAGCACCGATTTGAAAATCAGCAGTACCAGAAGGAGAAGTTTGCGCAGTGAAAGTGATACCTGCGATAGCAACAGTGTCGCCAGCTACAAGGTTTGAAGAAAGGCTGATTGTTGCTTTTGCAGTTGATGCTTGTTTCGTTGCATCAGCAAGAGCAGAAGAAGTTGAAAGTGAACCGTTGATCGTTTTTACACCGTTGAAGCTGGTAGTAGAAGAGATAAAGTCAATTTGTGCAGTCAAAGCTTGGAACTCTTGGTTCAAGAAGCCGCGATCTGAATTTGACAAGTTGCCTGAAGAAGCTTGTACAGACAATGTTTTTTGACGTTGAAGAATTTCTGTGATTTGACCCAGTGCACCATCCGTTACTTGCAGGAGCGACACACCTTGTGATGCGTTGGTCAGTGCTTGACGGAGCGTACGTACCGTGGTTGAAAATGATGTACCAATTGACAGACGCGCTACGTCATCTGATGCTTTGGTGATGAAGTTACCTGAAGATAAACGACCTACAGACGTCTGTGCTGAAGAAGTCGCTTTTGCAATATTTGCCTGCGCAAAATACGCAGAAATATTGGTATTAATTGAGTTAGCCATGGTGATTCTCCTACATGGAATGTTAATATTGACGAAAGCTACATGCCTTCTGTTACCATGCGACTAATGCAGTCACATACTATCCAAACTACACAAAAGAGATTAATACAAGATTAATTTGAAGATTTTATTATAAGAAAAATGATAAGCTGCTAATTCTTCTTGGGAAATTCTAGTATCTTATTTTGCTTCTGCAATTCCAGCTCTTCTACATACCCATTCATAATGGGACGGTATAAAACCAAGTCGCCATCGTTCACGCGCTGATAATAATCAGCCATCGTTTCACCCAGTTGGGCAAGCTGCCGCCACTCTTCAATCTTATCAGCATTTTCAATCGCTTTTGGTACAAAGCAGCCATTATCCGCTTCACGAATTTGCGTGCCGAACCGTTGGTGCATTCCTTTATTACATAAGATACGGTCGGTCAGAAAAGCAATAAATGCTAGATTTCCCTCGCCTTTTAGCGCATTCGCCAGCAACGCCTGATGACAACGCACCTGTAATTCCAGATTATAATCTGAATGCAGCGCAATAATAAAAGCCGTTGCTTCGGCGTGCTCACCATAGTGTTTTGCATCTGGCCAGCCTTGCATATCCAAAATCTCCTGCAAGGCCTCGCTTTTCCTGCGGTGAAACTGCGCCAAGAAATCAAGTGATGAAGCAAAAAAGGTCGTTGGCACCAAAGGCGGCTCCATGCCTGCCGGCTCTTCGAGTGAGAATAAACTTTGTAAATCCACATCAGGTATCATTATATCTTCGCCTTATTCTTATTTTCACGATGCGCAATATACACACTTGCAGCCACAATAATAGCTGCACCCGCCCATGCTTGTCCATCCAAGGTTTCGCCAAATACAAGATAGGCAAAAATTGAGGTAAAAATCAAGCGGGTAAAATCAAGCGGCAGCAACGTCACCATATCCGCCCGCGCAAAGGCACGCGCCATCATCAACTGCGCATTGGTCGACAACAGCCCAATGACAAACAACAGCCCTAATACATGCCATGACACACTCTGCCAATGGAGTAGTGCCAGCGGCAAGGATAGCGGCGTCATGAACATCGACATAAAAAACACAATGCGCTCCGGCTCTTCGGTACGCGATAGGCTTTTCACAAAAACACCCGCTACTGCCATCGCCGCTGAGGCAAACAACACAAACGCTACATTTAGGTTCACATTGCTCATATCAGGGTTCACAATCAAGATTACTCCAAAAAAACTGACAAATAAAGCACTCCACCGACGCCACCCTGCCTGCTCTTTTAAAAAGAGGATGGCAAATATGGTTGCAAATATCGGCGTGGTGAAACTGAGTGCGGTAGCGAAGGTAACGGGCATAATAGTAACCGAATGAAACCACATCTGCATGGCAATTAGCCCTGCAAAGGCGCGGTAAAAATGCCCCGACCAACGGTTTGTCTGCAATTGTGGCAAACGCCTTTGCGTTACCAACGACAGCCCAAGCATCAAGAACAGACTAATAAGATTACGGATAAAAACCATTTGCGTTGAGTGCATATCCCCCGCGATAGAGCGAATGATAATATTCATCAACGCAAAAGACGCCATGCTCAGTAACATCAAGCACATGGCTTGCGCGGTTTTGGATTTGGGATAAAGATAAATATTCATGATGCACTAATGAAATGACAAGCTACAATAACGGCCTATGAAAAAACTACAATACATAAAGCAGGACAGCCCGAAGCAATTGCTAGAAACCACACAAAGCTGGTTGGCAGAAGCACAAGCAGAAGCCAAAGACAAATTTTTGCACAGCAATGACCCTGAGCAATTGACTGCCCATTTATCGGCTATTTTGGACCACGTCAGAGTGCGGGCACTGCTCGCGCCGTCCGTAACCGCCAACGGCGATGATAGATAGTGTGTTGCCTGCCGCGTAATATTCAAATAGGC
>JAYTDB010000011.1:0-2555 GCA_043736135.1 Rickettsiales bacterium | reverse complement strand
CCATAATGTTGTAGCCAGCGCACATCAGAATCAAAAAACGTGCGTAAATCAGGGATGCCGTATTTCAGCATAGCTAGGCGCTCTACGCCCATACCGAAGGCGAAGCCTTGCCATTCATTCGGGTCAATGCCGCAATTTTTTAGCACATTTGGATGCACCATGCCGCAGCCCATAATCTCCAACCAGTCGCTGCCTTCGCCAATTTTCAGCTCTTCGCGCGAACGCTTGCAGCCAATATCTACTTCGGCGGATGGCTCGGTGAACGGGAAGAAGCTGGGGCGGAAGCGCACTGGCACATTATCCAGCTCAAAAAAGGTTTTGAGGAACTCGGCGAGTACGCCTTTTAAATGCCCCATATTGATATTTTTATCGATGACGAAACCCTCAACCTGATGGAACATCGGCGTGTGGGTGAGGTCGGAATCGCAGCGATAGGTGCTGCCCGGTGCGAGGAAACGGAATGGCGGCTTGCCATTTTTCATGGTGCGGATTTGCACAGGCGATGTATGCGTACGCAACACTTGTCCACCCTTGAGATAAAACGTATCGTGCATTTGCCGCGCTGGGTGCGATTCGGGGATATTGAGTGCGTTGAAATTATGCTCTTCATCTTCAATGTCTGGGCCTGTCGCCACCACAAATCCCATATCAGCGAAGATGGCAATGATTTCTTCAATCACCTGCGTGACAGGGTGGATCTTGCCTTTTTGCTCTGGCGAGCAAGGCAGCGTCACGTCAATGGTCTCAGACGCTAGGCGCGCATTCAGTGCTGCACTGCCGAGGATGTTTTTCTTCGCATCAAGCGCGCCCGAAATTTGGTTTTTAATCTCATTGAGCTCAGCGCCGCGTGCTTTGCGGGCGTCAGGGTCTAACGAGCCGAGCGTTTTCATCGCTTCGGTCAGCGCACCTTTTTTACCCAGCAGCGATACGCGGAGTTCTTCTAGCGCAGCAAGGCCAGATGCAGCTTCAATTTTAGAGAGGGAATCGGATAATACAGTGTCGGTCATGACATCTCGTGAGTACGAGGCTAATAGAAAACGAGGAGTACGGGCGTAAACCCAGTACTCCTCGCCAAAATAGTATTAAGCGGCTTTCTTAGCGAGAGCAGCTTTGCTTTGGTCAACCAATGCTTTGAAAGTAGCTGGTTCAGAGATAGCGAGGTCGGAGAGCACTTTGCGATCGACTTCGATACCTGCTTTGAGCAAGCCGTTCATGAATTGCGAATACACCATATCATATTCGCGAACACCCGCGTTGATACGTTGAATCCACAAGCTGCGGAAAGTACGTTTTTTCGCGCGGCGATCACGGTATGCGTAGCGCAAGCCTTTTTCGACTTTTTCGCGAGCAACAGTGATACAATTTTTCGAGCGGCCACGATAGCCTTTCGCCATTTTCAGAATTTTTTTACGTTTAGCGCGTGCTGCGCCTGATTGAGCGTGAGACATAGTTATTTACCCCCGTATGGCATGTATTGAACGATGCGATGTTGATCGGATTCGTCCATAATGGCCGTACCGCGTGCGTTGCGAATGAAACGGTTGGTACGTTTTACCATGCCGTGGCGTTTACCAGCTTGTGACATAATCACTTTGCCAGTAGCTGTGAAACGGAAGCGTTTCTTGCAGCTTGATTTGGTCTTCAATTTAGGCATTTTCAGCTCCTTCGTTAGATATGTTATCGGCAACACTGGGTTGCTCCAACCGCTCAAGGCAATGCCTCGCCCGGAGGTTGGGGACGTGCTTTCTACTGGGTTATTTTAGGAATTTCAAGCAAAAACGTCAGGGAAGATGTGGTGGAGGATTTTTATCGGTAACGTACACCGCGAGGCGCGCCTGCAAAAGCAGCCCAAGCTCCTGTATTGCCCGTCATTTTCGCCTCTTGTGCTATCGATTGAAGCTGGCCGTGATACAGGTTTTTTTGCGTGTCAGTTTCCGTAAAGCTCGGATGATATTGCGGGAATTCAGCCGCATGTTGCTCTAGTGCCTGCTTGGGGTCAGGCGTGGCATAGCTTATGAGCTGCGGTGATTTGCCAAGTGTATTATTATTTACCGCCATGAAACTGTGCTGGGTTTTGCCTGTCGTATTATCCAACACCAGCGATGTGAGCGCGCCGCCTGTGCCATATACCGCGGTGTCGATACATAAACGATAGGGTTTTTGCGGATCCGCAACCACCATCGTGTCGCCATTTGGCCCGATATTCTGCGTGATGGCAGATGGGGTGTGTCCATGCACCACAACTTTATCACAGTTGGGCAGGTTGTCCCGCCACATAAAGGCATTGCGGTCTGGTATATCCGTACGCTCGATCTTTTCTAAATCCGTTAATGGCTTATCGCCGCGTAAGCCTTGCGCTTCCAGCGATTTTTCGGGGTTAACGCCCGCATGAGTAAACAAATAATCGCCGATTTCGACAAAGGTTGTTTTGTTCACATCGTCTAAAAATTGCTTCTGCGTTTCGGGCATTTTTTCTTGCAGGATTTTTAGCATTGTGTTGGCTTGCTTTAAAACTTCTGCTTGGTTCGGGTTTTCGATGCCATTCAGCCAATCTA
>JAYTDB010000010.1:0-3672 GCA_043736135.1 Rickettsiales bacterium | reverse complement strand
TAAAAATAAAGAGAAATTTCATCGGTCGATTTCTCCGAACACCACGTCCATCGTACCAATAACCGTCACCACGTCGGCAAGCATATGCCCCTTTGTCATGAATTCGAGCGCTTGCAGATGTGCAAAACCAGGCGCGCGCACTTTGCAGCGATAGGGCTTGTTCGAACCATCCGCCACCAGATACACACCAAACTCACCTTTCGGTGCCTCAACAGCCGTGTAGGTCTCGCCCGCAGGCACTCGATAACCTTCGGTATAGAGTTTGAAATGATGAATCAACGCTTCCATCGATTGTTTCATTTGCCCGCGCTTAGGAGGCGCGATTTTCGGGTCATCAGTCACGACAGCACCCTTCGGCAATTTTTCTACGCATTGTTTGATGATGCGAAGTGACTGGCGCATCTCTTCCATCCGCACCAAATAGCGATCCCAGCAATCACCGTTTTTGCCAATCGCGATGTCAAAGTCGAGTTCAGAATAAATTTCATACGGCTGGCTTTTACGCAAATCCCACGCGATGCCCGAACCGCGAAGCATCGGCCCAGAAAAGCCCCACGCCATCGCCTCTTCCGCTGTCACCACGCCGATATCCACCGTGCGTTGTTTCCAGATACGGTTTTCAGAAAGAAGGTTATCCACGTCATCAATAATTTTAGAAAAACCATCTGCCCATTTCGCGATGTCATGCTCCATACCCGCAGGAATATCCTGATGCACACCGCCCGGACGAATATAGGCTGAATGGAAACGCGCACCCGATGCACGTTCATAAAATTCGAGCAGTTTTTCGCGCTCTTCAAACATCCAAAGCAGTGGCGTCATCGCGCCCACGTCGAGCGCTTGCGTCGTAATATTCAAAATATGATTCAGGATGCGGGTGATTTCCAAGAACATCACGCGGATATATTTTGCGCGGAGCGGCACTTCACAGCCCAATAATTTCTCAACAGCCATTGAGTAGCAATGCTCAAGCGCCATCGGTGACACATAATCCAAACGGTCAAAATATGGCAATGCTTGCAGGTAGGTTTTATGTTCAATCAACTTCTCTGTGCCGCGGTGAAGCAAGCCAATATGGGGGTCTGCGCGCTCAACTACTTCGCCGTCCATCTCTAGCACCAAGCGCAATACGCCATGCGCCGCAGGATGCTGCGGGCCGAAATTGAGGGTAAGATTTTTTAATTCAACTGGGTTCGAGGTCATACAATACCGTTATTTTTCATCCGTTATACAT
Source organism: Rickettsiales bacterium (assembly GCA_043736135.1). Classification (GTDB taxonomy): domain Bacteria; phylum Pseudomonadota; class Alphaproteobacteria; order Rickettsiales; family SXRF01; genus JAYTDB01. The sequence continues at coordinate 2,438 of JAYTDB010000010.1, read as the reverse complement.
AGCCGATTAAATTCGCCTGTAAACTCCTTTAGTTGCTGAATCGACAAGTCTTTTTTGCCTTGCGCTAAATAGGTACTATAGAGTTCGTTAAAGCATTTTTGGTAAGACGATTTTTGTGTATTTTCTGGCGTATCTCCCAGCAGATTCTGCCGCTCTTCCATCACCAAGCTAATACCGCTTAATTCGCCATCTTTATAGCGCGCAACGCCGTAACAGCTCGATGCACTCGCATCCAAATCATCATAAGCACGCAAATCGGCGGGGTTATCGTCCACCATCTGCAAGAAATCAAACGGGCTGATCCACTGACCGTAAGCCAGCGTTCCTTGTTCCAGTTTCACGTCCGTAATGCCGCCATTGCAACGATCACCCGCTGCAAAACCTTGCAACACGCGAATTTTCCCCGCATTACGCTCGATGCTGATAAGCGCAGAAAACCGGCCATTGCCGCCACCATTTGCATAAGTCATAATAACTGGCGCGCCATTCCAGCTGCCCACATATTCATAATAGCTGTAAGCTTGTGGCGTGCCTTCAACGTCTTTAAAATGATATTGATAGCCTATACGATTTGCAAAGGCTTCAGACGGCATGCCATCCACTTTCACCACATCATCATCCGTACATTTACTCACGTCGAGCCACTCATCTGCACTTACCGCCTCAAAACATAGCGGATCAATCGGCTTGCCGTTAAACATCAGCTCTTCGGGAAGCGTTGGCGTTGTTACTGAAGCGGGCTTTGCTTCTTGGGAAAATGCGGGCGCAGTGACAAACAACAAAAGACAAGCCGCAGCGCCTAAACGTATATGTGGAAAAAGAAAAAATCGTAAGACTGAGGCGAAAATAGTGTTTTTCGAGAACCGCACCGCAAGCGTATGATTTATACGTGCGGAGCGGAAGCGGAGAAAATCGCTATTTGCAGACCAGTATAACGGTTTTTTACAGGAATTGGTGCATGATATAGGCATCAACCATCCCCTTTTTTGAGTGTTCAAACGCCTTCGGCATCGTACCAATAATTTTAAAACCAAGCGACTGCCAGAGCTGCACCGCAACCTTATTCGCACTCACCACAAAATTAAACTGCATCGCCTCATAGCCTGCTTTTTTAGCAATCTTTAGCGCATGTTCACCCATCGCGCGGGCAATGCCCTGACGGCGATAATCGGGATGCACAATAAACGACGCGTTTGCAACATGATCCGCCCTGCCCGTCCGGTTTGGCCGAATACAAAATACGCCGCCCACTTTTTTGTTCACATCGGCCACATAGCAATGCGTGCCCGCGGCGGAGAACCAATACGCGAGCGAACGCTCAGGCGTCATTTCTTTGAGCGTGTAGCTATAGGTTTCGCCCTCTTCAAGCACATCACAAAAAATATCATAAATCTCTTCAAAATCCTCAAGCCGCGCGCGACGAATCGTGAATTTCGGCTTCACGGTTACGGTTGTCGTTTGCTTCGGCTTTTTAAATTTTGCTTTTTTCATGGAATATTATTTCACAACCGCTTTTTCATCACCAGGAAGCACAACCTTTGAGTCAAAGCTAGCTGCACTCTCCCAAGGGCTCGTATAATCAAAATTACGGTATGCTTGGTTGAGCTTCACCGGCTCATAGACCACACGTTTTTGTTCCATGTCGTAGCGCAACTCCACATAGCCAGAGAGCGGAAAATCCTTACGCTGCGGGTGACCATCAAAGCCGTAATCGGTAAGGATCCGGCGCATATCAGGATGATTTTCAAATGACACGCCGTACATATCCCACACTTCGCGCTCAAACCAGCCAGCAGCAGGAAATACGTCATTTGCAGTCGGCACAGTTACATCTTCTACCACCGATAATTTCACGCGGATACGCGCGTTATATTTAAAGCTGAGTAGATGGTACACCACCTCAAAACGCTGAGCACGCGCGGGATAATCCACACCGCACACATCCACCAGCTGTTTGAACAAACAATTTTCATTATCACGCAGCGCAGTGAGCAATTCCACCACATGTGCCGCGTCCGTTATCACCACCATCTCGCCATGTTGCGTTTGCACGTCCAGCACATGGTGTGGATAGGTCGCTTTTACATAGTCCAAAAATTCGCTCATCGTATGATTGTCCCTGTTCTGCGGATTTTCTTTTGCAATTGAAGAATGCCGTACATAAGCGCCTCAGCCGTTGGCGGGCAACCTGGCACGTAAATATCTACGGGAACAATACGGTCACAGCCGCGCACCACCGAATAGCTATAGTGATAATAGCCACCACCATTCGCACATGAACCCATCGAAATCACCCAGCGCGGTTCCGCCATCTGGTCATAAACCTTACGCAAAGCAGGCGCCATTTTATTGCATAATGTGCCCGCCACAATCATCACATCCGATTGACGTGGGCTAGGACGAAACACCAAGCCAAGCCTGTCCATATCATAGCGCGA
>JAYTDB010000009.1:0-2888 GCA_043736135.1 Rickettsiales bacterium | reverse complement strand
GGGCTAAATTTTTCATGCATGACTAATCATTAGCATGAAAAACTAAATATTTTCTTAATAATGCTATTGGCGGTCAGTCGCCAACTTCAGAGTATTTCTGAAAATTGGCGAATGATTACCTAATTACGCTTTCTTTTTTGCGGGCTTTTTGATGTCTGCCACTTTTCCGTCTTTTTCTTCAATCGCTTCCAGTGCGGCGAGGGCTGCAAGGTTGAGGATTTCAGAAACCGTCGCGTTCATTTGCGCGATTTGCGCTGGGCGGGATAGGCCGTAAAGAATTGGACCAATCGCCACACCATCAGACAATTCTTGCAACAGGTTTGATGCAATATGCGCCGAGTGAAGCGCAGGCATGATCAGGATATTCGCTGTGTCCGTCAAACGGTTGAATGGGTAGAGGCTAAGCAGCTCTTTATTGAGTGCCACATCCGCCGCCATCTCGCCATCATATTCAAAATCAACATTCATGCCGTCTAGCACCTTCACCGCATCGCGGATACGGATAGATTTTTCGCGCATTGGGTTGCCGAATGTGGAGTATGAAAGCAATGCCGCGCGCGGCTCATGCCCCATGCGGCGGGCTTTTTGCGCGGTCTTGATCGTGATATGCGCGAGTTGCTCTGGCGTTGGCAATTCTTGCACGGCAGTATCCGAGAAGAAGAATGTTTTGCCTTGCGTCACCACCATTGAAATGCCGAATAGGAATTCTTCAGGTTTTGTATCAATCACGCGGCATACGTTATCAAACGACACGTGCCAGTTGCGGGTGATGCCGGTAATCAAGCAATCACCATGACCGAGAGCAAGCATACAGCTGGCGAAAATATCACGATCATTTTTCACCATACGCGCAACGTCACGGTATAAGAAACCTTGGCGTTGCAAACGTGGGTATAGAAAATCAATATACGCATCCACATGTTCAGAAACAGCGGCGTTGGTCAATTCCAAGCCTGCTTCGTCAATGCCCATTTTCTTCATCAGGTCACGCATTTTATCAACGCGGCCAATCAAGATAGGTGTGCCATAACCATTATCGCGCCACTGCACCGCAGTACGGATGGTTTTTTCTTCCTCACCCTCTGCCAAAATCAGGCGTTGCGGGTTCTCACGCACTTTATCAAAAATTTGTTGCATCGAGTTGGCTGTTGGATCGCGGCGAGCAGCGAGTTCTTTTTTGTAAGCAGCGAAATCCGTAATTGGTTTGCGCGCCACGCCTGTTTTCATCGCTGCTTGCGCAACGGCCACTGGAACCGTCGTCATTAAACGTGGATCAAACGGCGCAGGGATAATGTAATCGCGACCAAACTCCATCTTGCGGCCGCCGTAAGCAGCCGATACTTCTTCTGGCACTTCTTCGCGAGCGAGTGCAGCAATCGCTTCTGCTGCCGCCACTTTCATTTCTTCGTTGATTTGCGAGGCACGGCAATCGAGCGCACCACGGAAGATATACGGGAAGCCCATTACGTTATTTACTTGGTTTGCATAATCCGAACGACCCGTTGCGATAATGGCATCATCACGCACTTTGCGGACTTCTTCAGGACGAATTTCTGGGTCAGGATTTGCCATCGCAAAAATAATCGGGTTTTTCGCCATGGTGGCAACCAACTCTTTGGTCACGGCATCTTTGCCCGCCAAGCCCATGAACATATCGGCACCCTTCATCGCATCCGCCAATGTGCGTTTATCGGTCTTCACCGCATGCGCGGATTTCCATTGGTTCATGCCTTCGGTACGGCCTTCATAAATCACGCCGGTTTTATCAAGCAGCAGCGCGTTTTCATGTTTCACGCCCATGCGTTTAACGAGTTCTAGGCAGGCGATACCCGCTGAGCCAGCGCCGAGTACGACGATTTTTACATCCGACATTTTGCGGCCTGTTAAATGGCACGCATTGATAAGCCCAGCTGCAACGATAATCGCTGTACCGTGTTGGTCATCATGGAATACAGGGATGTCCATCAGCTCGCGCAAGCGCTGTTCGATGATGAAACATTCAGGGGCCGCGATATCTTCTAAATTGATGCCACCCCATGATGGGCCAAGCAGGCGCACACAGTTTACAAATTCATCTACGTCACGCGTATCTACTTCGATATCGATACAATCAATATCGGCAAAACGTTTGAATAGAATCGCTTTGCCTTCCATAACCGGTTTTGATGCGAGTGCGCCCAAATTACCAAGGCCAAGCACCGCTGTGCCATTTGAAATAACCGCAACAAAATTTCCGCGCGCCGTGTAATCATAAGCCTTGTCAGGATCTTTTTGAATCTCCAAACACGGAATCGCCACACCTGGGGAATAACCTAGCGACAAATCGCGCTGCGTCATCAGCGGCTTGGTCGGGAGAATCGAAATTTTCCCTGGCTTGCCTTGTGAGTGGTAATCAAGAGCTTCTTGATCGGTGATTGGTTGGTTATCTTTTTTAGTCATGGCATCCTCAAGTGATTGGATGACCAGATAACCAGATGACCAGATGACCAAGTTCACTTTCTTAGTCATCTAGTTATCTAGCCATCAAGTCATCTGCTTTTGCTGCACTGCAACATAAGTTTATGATTTAAAAGGGATAAGTTGAATAGTGGATGGCTTGACCCTTGGCAAGTGGAAATTGACGCTCTTGCCTAGTTTAATGCACATGCTATAGCTGAATATATGACATCAACAGCACAAACATTGGAACCTCAGGATGTTGCACCAACAGCAACGCCTGCCATGCAGCAATATCATAAGCTGAAAGCGGCGCATGCGGAGTATTTATTATTCTACCGCATGGGCGATTTTTACGAGCTATTTTTTGATGATGCGGTGAAAGCAGCGGCGATTTTAGATATTGCGCTCACCAAACGCGGCAAGCATGAGGGCGCAGAAATTCCAATGTG
>JAYTDB010000008.1:0-2885 GCA_043736135.1 Rickettsiales bacterium | reverse complement strand
AAACGCTAGCATGCAAGCAAAATCCGGCTAGAAGCCGTAATTTACCTTGCCCAGCAGCGTTATATCATCTTTGCTCGATGCGCCATTATTCGGGTTCATCCGGTAAATAGCGTTCATATTCAAAGATGATGCCGCATCAATTGGCAGGTTATAATAGCTCTCAAAATCCAGCTGGCGTCCGCTTGGTGCCAAGTTTAGGCGGTCATTTTGGAACAATACATCGCCATTGCTCGCCACATCATGGTAGGCTCATATCTGCTTTGCCTGAGATGACGCGCAGTGGCTGCGATACAGAGAAGCCAACGCGATCACCTTGGCTGCTAACATTACCCACTTCGATGCCGGCCGCAAAGCTGTTCGTCACCACATCGCCAAAATTCGTGAAAATGGAATTGTTAGACGCATCAATTTGCGTAACACCCATATGATAGTTCGTGAGCAACATGACATCTTTCGCGGCTAAGAAATGACCCGCAATACCCGCATGATAGGTAGTGGATTTATCAATGCCAAACGCGCCGCTGGTTTCAGAACCGAGCAAGCTGTTTTGCTCGATACTGACGCCGTTATTTAATGTCACATCTGCCCCTATTGCGGGTGCGTTCAAGCGTTGGGTCGGTCGCTTTTTGTAGGTTTACTAATCCGCGGCCGTAAATATCATCTGTGCCCGCCGTGCCTAAATCTGTGGCGGTATCAAAGATAATTTGTAGCGCCCGTTGTGGAGAAAGTTGTGGGTAGGCGCCAAGCATTACAGCAATAGCTCCCGTTACGTTTGGCGCTGAAAACGATGTGCCATTGATGGCGCCAGAGAATGTTCCGCCCATTTGGGTAGACGTGGCGATTTCACCAGGCGTTGCTAAACACCATTCCTTTGCGGCACCACATTTGTTACTGAAACTTGAGATAGTATTGTCATCTTTAAGTGATACGGAGGCAACCCATATGCTTTTCCAATCATAATGCGCTGGATTGACAATATCATAGTTGGGTTGCGTGATGCCTGACGGCGCGGCTGCCCCTTGGAAATAGAGCGGTAGCCCCGCCAAAACTGCCACTTGGTTTAATGCACTATTGCCCGCCGAATAAACCATAATACGCCCATCAGTGGCGGCTTTTTGGAATTCGGTTAACAATGTCGATAAACCATCCGTTGTGGTGAGTGCGGTACGTAAATTTGCTGGCGTGTAGGCTGTGTATGTACCTGCAGGGTGATAGGTAGCGATGACGGGCCCTGTCGCATCGATAATCGGCACGGCCTCCGTATCGCCGCTACCATAGATAAGGCCATAGCTATTATTGACCACCTGTGCGGCGTTATCATTCGCGTATTTGAGTGCGGTTGCGATAGACCCGCCGCTAACACCAATCGTTGAAATGGGGATTAGTTTTGCTTTGGGGGCGATGCCGTGCATGCCGATGCTATTACGTTCGGCGGCGATAATACCCGCCACCTCTGTGCCATGTCCTTGAATGTCATCCCCACCCGCTACACAGCCCGCAGTGGTACAGGTAACAGCCAAATCAGCTCGTATATTGCTGTTTAAATCAGGGTGAGTTAGATCAATGCCGCTATCAATAACACCAACGAGTACGCTGCCATCAGCGACTTCATCTAATAACGTGCCATTTGATGCGCGATTATAAATTGATCCATCATATCCGTGTGCGAAGGCATATTGCGTGTTCATCGCAACAAACCCTTCTTGGGCAGTTGCTTCCGTGGTCACAAAGTCTGTTGCGGTGCAGGCTTCGGGGTGCCCACCTGAGCCAGAACCACAATCAATAGCGGTGCTGCTTGGATAATTAATGCGACCGGCTGGTGATGCGCTATTCCCGCCGCCACCAGACAATGCTATACCCGCAACCACGCCACCAGCTACTGCGGCTGTGCCACCGATTATTTTTAGATTCTTACTAATATTGCTAGTGGCTTCGGTTTTTTTTGTGTCCGCAACTTGCTGCTCTTCATGTTCGCTGATTTTTCCTGCTACATTGTAGGGATCAGGCGTTCCGCGGGAGAGCAAAAACTTTGCGTTATTAAAATTACCGGTGTTATAGGCGGAAATGAGCGGTGTTTCCCATTTTGCATTTTCCGCCGTCATATTGGCGCCTTGTGCGACAAGGTAGCGGACGATTTCCACGTTGGGCTGTGCGGCTGCGCGAATGAGCGGTGTATTACCTGCTGCATCAGCGAATTCTAAATTGGGCTTTAAATTGCCGTAGCTGTTGTCGGGGCTGGATGCGATCGTTTGGATATAAAAATCGAGATGTTGGCGTATAGTTCTTGAGTGGTGGTATCAGGATAGGAACCTAACTTTAGATATTTGCAAAGATCATGTTTCATTCACAGAAACTAGAGATGCGGACAATGCCCCTCAAATCACGACAGGTAATTTTACAGTAAAATCTATATCCTCTAAATTGAATTGGTTGGTTAGAGGGGATTAATTGTGACCGACGGCAGTGAACCAGTTCAAAACGAAGAGTGGTTTTATAGAACGTTTCCGGTTCCTGATCCGCGCCAAAATGGTCAAAGACATTATGATGTTATTGACGGCGTAATGCGGCTTACCAGAGGGGTTTGGAATGATCGTTATTTTAAACCGTCTGTAGATAGAGCAATTCTTGTATCTTCTCCTGAGGACGTGGTTTTCACGGATGCCGATGCAGTAGTTAAGATTCAAGCTGCAGAGATAAGGTCGATAACAGAAGTTCCCTCTTCACAGGCTAACGAAACGCGGGTGCACGATGTTGTTTATAATAGGCAGCCCACACGAATTGCGCATTCTCTAATTATTACAGAACCACCATTTGGAGATAAATCTGCAGAGAAGACCAGATGGAAAGAACTGCAAACCAGACTATCGCTTGCAGCCACTAAGCAT
>JAYTDB010000007.1:0-3222 GCA_043736135.1 Rickettsiales bacterium | reverse complement strand
ACGGCGCGATTCGTGACGTTCTGTGCCGATGACGTATAACCCGCCCGCGGCAATCACCATCTCTTTATCGCGCTGCGATTCTTCAGAGCCACCGAGCTTAATATCAGTACCACGCCCCGCCATGTTGGTCGCAATCGTCACCGCACCTGGGCGACCCGCCTGCGCGATAATTTGCGATTCCTGCTCATGGTGGCGAGCGTTGAGAACCTTATGTTCAATCTTTTCTTTTGCCAGCATCACTGACAGCATTTCCGATTTTTCAATCGACACTGTGCCAACCAAGATAGGCTGACCTTTTTCATGCGCTAATTTGATTTCTTTGATGATCGCACGATCTTTTTCTTCCGAAGTGCGGTAAATTTCATCCTGCGCATCTTTGCGTGATACATTCACATTGGTTGGAATCTCAATCACTTCCAACTTGTAAATATCAAAGAACTCGCCCGCTTCGGTCATCGCCGTACCGGTCATGCCAGAAAGCTTCGGATACATACGGAATAAATTCTGGAAGGTAATGCTTGCCAGCGTTTGGTTCTCATTTTGAATGATGGCGCCTTCTTTGGCTTCAAGCGCTTGGTGCAGCCCTTCCGAGAAACGGCGACCTTCCATCATGCGGCCCGTGAATTCATCAATGATGATAACCTTGTTATCCTTCACGATATAATCCACATCTTTGGCAAACAACGTATGCGCTTTTAGCGCCTGATTCACATGATGCACCAGCGACACATTATTAATATCATAAAGCGATGATTGCTCAGGCATCATGCCTAATTTTATCAGCGTATCTTCAATAAACTGCACGCCATCTTCGGTCAGCGACACGTTGCGCTGTTTTTCTTCTTTTTCAAAATGCTCAGGCAGAATATTTTTCATCACACGATCAACCTGAGTATACAACTCAGAATTATCTTCTGTTGGGCCTGAAATAATCAGCGGCGTGCGCGCTTCATCGATTAAAATCGAATCCACCTCATCGACAATCGCATACTGGAACGGGCGGTGAACCATCATCTCGCGCGAGAATTTCATGTTATCGCGCAGATAGTCAAAGCCTAGTTCATTATTTGTTGCATAGGTAATATCGCAAGCATAAGCCGCTTTGCGCTCCTCATCTTCCATGCCGTTAGTGATACAGCCAACTGTGAGACCCAAGAACTCATGCAGCTTTCCCATCCACTCAGAATCGCGTTTCGCCAAATAATCATTCACCGTCACCACATGCACGCCCTTGCCTGGCAGCGCATTTAAATACGCAGCAAGCGTACACACCAACGTCTTACCTTCACCCGTTTTCATCTCAGAAATTATCCCGCGATGAAGCACAATACCGCCAACGAGCTGCACATCGAAATGGCGCATGCCGAGCGCACGCTTGCCGGCTTCACGCACCGTAGCAAAGGCATCAGGAAGTAATTGGTCGAGTTTTTCTCCGCCATTACAACGCTCACGCAGCCACGTGGTACGCCCGCGCAACTCCTCATCCGATAAATGGGCAAGCTGCGGCTCAAGTGCATTGATTTTTTGCACGAGTCCCGCAAGCGATTTCACATAACGATCATTGGCAGAGCCGAATAGTTTTTTTAGTAGCATGGATAGTCCTTTATTTTCATGTTAAGGACTTAGGGCTTTGCCAGCCAATAGTCAACGGCAAGGCTTGCACGAAAAGTAATATTATGACATAAGGCAAATAATTGTTGTTTTTCACCTCTCATTTCAAGGTTTTTTATGAAAAATTCGTTCAAATCACTATTGGTAGCCGCAACCCTGCTCACTGCTTTGCCTGCTTTTGCTGAGGATGCGCCAAAAGCACCTGCAAAAGACTATGTCATTGTAAAGTTTGGCACACAGCAACTCACCGTAAATGAAGTGCTGGAAACATGGAAAACATTGTTTCCAGGCGGAAATGCACCTGATTTCAACAATTTTGATGAAAATATCCGTCAGAACGTATTGCGCGGCATGGTGTCTGAAAAACTGATCTTGCAAGAAGCAACCAAAGCAAATTACAGCCAAAATCCTGAAGTTCGCAAACGCGTTGCTGAAGTAGAAAAACAAATCACCATGCAGCTTTTTATTGAATCAAAAGCAGCAGGCTCAATCACCGATGCACAATTGAAAGCAGCGTATGATGAGAAAATCCAAAAAAGCACTGGCGAAGAAGAGCTAAAAGCACGTCATATTTTGGTGAAAACCGAAGAAGAAGCCAAAGCTATTGCCGCACAACTGAAAAAAGGTGGCGATTTCGACAAATTGGCGAAAGAAAAATCGTCTGACAAAGGCTCTGCTACGCAAGGTGGCGACTTAGGTTGGTTTACAAAAGAAAAAATGATTCCTGAGTTTTCTACCGCTGCGTACGCACTGAAAAAAGGCGAAGTATCAGCTCCTGTTAAATCAAGCTTCGGCTGGCATATCATCAAATTAGATGACCGTCGCGCAGTAAAACCAGCAAGCTTTGAAGAAACAAAAGAAGCTCTGCGTAGCGAGCTGACTGAAAAAGCGATTGAAAAATATATCGCTGAGCTCGTAAAATCAGCTGGCGTGAAATATTTTGATGCAAGCGGTAAAGAGCTGCCATTCAACATGGATGAAAAAGCTCCAGCAGCGGGCACGACTGAGGTTCAATAACTTGAGCGAAATCATTTCCCCGTTAGCACCTGCCACATCGCCAGAAATGCCGAACGTGGCAGGTGTTGCGCTTGCGACGGCTGAGTGCGGCATTCGCTACAAAAACCGTACAGATTTACTGGTTGCCACACTTGCTGAGGGAACACAAGTAGCCGGTGTATTTACCCGCTCACTCACAGCTTCTGCACCTGTGCTTGCGTGCCGCGAAGCATTAAAAGGCAAAACAGCCCGCCTATTGCTGGTCAATTCTGGCAACTCCAATGCCTTTACGGGCAAAGCGGGGGTTGCCTCCGTTAAGCGCGTTCAAAAATCCGCCTGTGAATTGTTTGCCTGCCAGCCGCATGAATTTTTCATGGCCTCCACGGGAGTCATCGGCGAAACACTGCCTGATGAGAAAATCACCGATACTTTGCCAGCATTAAAAAACAGCCTGACGGCAAGTTGGGCAGACGCTGCCCGCGCGATCATGACCACCGATACCTACCCAAAGATGACGACCCGCCAATGTGATATTGGCGGCAAAAAAATCACCCTAAACGGCATCGCCAAAGGTTCGGGTATGATTGCACCTGACATGGCGACCATGCTTGCTTT
>JAYTDB010000006.1:0-9807 GCA_043736135.1 Rickettsiales bacterium | reverse complement strand
CATTCACACTGGCAGGGCCAACATCAACCGCCGTGTAATCAGCGGGGATGGCATGTACATCGACGATGCGGCACTGTGCGTGCGCTTCAAAGCGCGGGGCAACCACTAAATCAACGGGCAGTACCAAGTTGCAGCCGTTTTTCTTCGCGTCTTTTAAAATAGCAAGAGCCGTATCTTTCATGCCCGCTTCATGCAGTGATTTTCCTACTTCATGGCCGAGTGCTGCGAGGAACGTATTGGCCATTGCGCCGCCAATCGCCAGCACATCCATGGTTTTAATCAGGTTGGTCAGCAGGTCGAGTTTAGTTGATACTTTCGAGCCACCAATCACCGCGCCAATCGGCGATTCTTTGCCGCCAAACATCTCGGCAAGCACCGTTAGCTCTTGCTGCATCAAACGGCCAGCCGCCGTTGGCAGATATTTCGGAATGCCAGTGACGGAAGCATGCGCGCGGTGCGACGCAGAAAACGCATCGTTGATAAATACGTCGCCAAGGCTTGCCAACTCTTTCGCAAACGCATCGTCGCCCGCTTCTTCTTCTTCGTGGAAGCGGAGATTTTCGAGCAATAATATCTCGCCATTTTTTAGGCCATCAACTGCTTCACGCGCTGATTTTCCGACGCAATCAACACCGAATTTCACTTCTTTGCCGCCGAGCACTTCGGATAATTCATCCACCAGCGGCGCCATCGACATGCTGGGTACAAATTTGCCTTTCGGGCGACCAAAATGTGAAAGCAAAACGATTTTTGCATTCTTGCTCATCAAATATTCGAGGGTAGGGAGCGAACGCACGATGCGTGTATTATCGGTCACCGAACCACCTTGCATCGGCACGTTCAAATCCGTGCGAACGAGTACGGTTTTTCCCGCAACATCGATTTGCTCAAGCGTCAAGAATGCGGTCATTTCATACTCACCCATAACCGCGCTACATCCAGCATACGGCAAGAAAAAGCCCATTCATTATCATACCAGCTGGCCACGCGAACGAGGCGCTTGCCCATCACTTTAGTGCCAGTTAAATCAAAATTGCTGGACTCATTCGTGTGCAGATAATCGATGGACACCAGCGGATCAGCAGACGCGCCCAATACGCCTTTCAGCGCACCTTTGCTGGCTGCAAGCATTGCATTATTGATTTCATTTTTATCGGTATCTTTTTTTGCAGTGAAGGTGAGGTCAACCAGCGATACGCAAGCAGTCGGTACGCGAATCGACGTGCCGTCCAGCTTGCCAGCGAGTTCTGGCAAAATCAGGCCGATGGTTTTTGCTGCACCCGTCGAGGTCGGAATCATGCTCATGGCTGCCGCACGTGCGCGGCGCAAATCTTTATGTGAGCCATCTACGAGATTTTGATCGCCCGTATAGGCGTGAATGGTCGTCATGAAACCTTGTTCAATGCCCACCGTATCGTGCAGCACTTTTACCAATGGGGCGAGGGCGTTGGTCGTGCATGAACCAACCGATACCACCTGATGGTCTTTAGACAGCGCTGCGTTATTTACGCCGAATACAATCGTTGAATCCGCGCCCTCAGCCGGTGCCGAAACCAGAATTCGTTTCGCACCCGAAATGAGATGTTGTGCGGCTTCATCACGCTTATTAAATTTTCCTGTGCATTCCAGCACGATATCAACGCCCAGTGCGCCCCACGGAATATTTTTTGGGTCACGCTCATGCAGTAGCTTTACGGTTTTACCCGCGATTTTGAGGTTCTCGCCGTCTGCTTCAACGCTGGTTGCAAAGCGGCCATGTACCGAATCATATTTCAGCAAGTGAATATGCGTTTCAATCGGCGCGGGGCCGTTTACGGCAACCAGCTCGAATATAGGTTGCCCTATCGCTTCGCTACTTGAGGGCAGGTTTGCACCTGATTCATAAATCGCACGCAGCACGCAGCGGCCAATTCGTCCTAATCCATTGATACCAATTTTAATCGTCATACACCTAACTTTTTAATTACCTTATTAACCGTATCTTCTGCCGTAATACCGAAATGTTTATAGAGGTCTTTTGCAGGGGCGGATGCGCCGAAGCTGTTCATGCCGATGAAGATGCCGTCCGTGCCGATATAGCGTTCCCAGCCAAAGCCAGAAGCTGCTTCAATCGCCACTTTCAGCGTGTCTTTGCCCAGCACGTCGTCGCGGTAGCTTTTTGGTTGTGCGTCAAATAATTCCCAGCAAGGAAGCGATACAACGCGGGCAGCGACATTTTTCTCTGCCAATTGTTTTTGTGCAGCGAGTGCGATTTCCACTTCGGAACCAGTTGCGATTAAAGTCACGTCATCCTGCGAAGCGCGAAGCGATTGCGCAGGATCTGCCTGAGATTCCGCGCTGACGCTTTGCGTCCCGCGGAATGACGGGGAGAGAATATAACCGCCGCGAGCGCACAAATTATCTTTGGTGTATTCCTTGCGCACGCTTGGAAGGTTTTGGCGTGATAGCGAAAGAATAGACGGTGTGCTTGGTGCCGCAACCGCAAGTGCCCAGCATTCCGCTGTTTCCGTCGCGTCCGCAGGGCGGAATACATAGAGGTTTGACATCGCGCGCAAACTCGCCAAATGTTCCACCGGTTGATGGGTCGGGCCATCTTCACCCAGACCAATCGAATCATGCGTCATCACATAAATCACGCGTTGTCCCATGAGAGCAGACAGGCGAATTGCAGGGCGGCAATAATCGGTGAATACCATGAACGTGCCGCCGTAAGGAATGAAGCTGCCATAGAGCGCAAGGCCGTTCATCGCCGCACCCATGCCGTGTTCGCGTACGCCGTAATAAATATAGCTGCCCGCATAATTATCAGCGGATAATGGCTGTTGGTTTTTCGCTTTGGTATTGTTGGAGCCCGTCAAATCCGCGCTGCCGCCGATAAGTTCAGGAATCGCTGCAGCCAATACGTTCAGCGTGTTTTCGGATGATTTGCGGGTGGCTTCGTTAGGTTGTTTTTCTGCTAATTCTTTTTTGAAATCATCAAACGCACCCACCCAGCCTTCAGGAAGTTCCCGGTTAAATAAGCGTTCAATTTCCGCGCGATTTTTATCCGTTTCAAATTTCTTTTCCCACGCAGCATAAGTGCTGTCCGAGCGTTTGCCCGCATCGCGCCATGAGTTTAAAATATCGGCAGGAATTTCAAATGGACCATGTGCCCAGCCGAGTTTGGCGCGCGCGCCTTCAATTTCTTTTGCGCCCAGTGGCGAGCCGTGGCAGCCTGACGTGCCCGCTTTAGTCGGTGCGCCGTAACCAATCGTGGTTTTGCAGGCGATGAGCGATGGCTTGTCGCTTTCTTTTGCATTTTGGATGGCTTGGCGAATAGCTTTCGCGTCGTGCCCATCAATCGCTTGCACATGCCAGTTGCTGGCTTCAAAGCGTTTCAATTGGTCATCAGATACGGAGAGTGACGTTGGGCCGTCGATGCTGATTTCATTGTCATCCCATAACACGATGAGATGGCCGAGTTTCCAGTGCCCTGCCATGGAAATCGCTTCTTGCGAGAGACCTTCCATCAAGCAGCCATCGCCCGCGACAACGTAAGTATGGTGGTTGATAATCTCGCCAAAACGGGCGTTCATCATGCGTTCTGCCAGTGCGAAGCCGACTGAGTTGGCGATACCTTGACCCAGTGGGCCAGTAGTGGTCTCAATACCCGAAGCATGGCCAAATTCAGGGTGACCCGCTGTTTTAGCTCCCCATTGGCGGAAATTTTTCAGCTCATCCAGCGTCATATCCTCATAGCCAGTCAGGTAGTGCAGGGCATATTGCAGCATCGAGCCATGACCTGCCGACAAGATAAAACGGTCCCGATTTGGCCATAAAGGGTGTTTCGGATCGAAGCGCAAAAACTCCGAATAAAGCACGGTTGCCACATCGGCCATACCCATTGGCATGCCCGGATGGCCTGAGTTTGCGGCCTCCACGGCGTCCATGGCGAGGGCGCGAATGGCGTTTGCCATATCGTTATGTGAAGCGAGGGGAAGTGCATTTGATTGTGTCATGGCTTGCGGCATAAATATTTCGTGGTATG
This sequence comes from Rickettsiales bacterium, assembly GCA_043736135.1. GTDB lineage: Bacteria > Pseudomonadota > Alphaproteobacteria > Rickettsiales > SXRF01 > JAYTDB01. The sequence goes on along the minus strand of JAYTDB010000006.1, from coordinate 5,780 downwards.
AGTATGTGTGAGCGTTCTTCTTAGACAAGGATTAAACAGGGTTCAAGCAAAGAATGAGTGAACAGTCGCAACATCCGCTTTTTATGGCAACACGCAGCTTGGTTTCGGCGCTGGATCGGCTTGAGAAAAATTTGCAGGAAATCAGTGTTTCCAAGGATCGCGACGCGCTGCAACAGCAGCAGCTTTCGGTATTTACCCGTGAAAATGAGAGCCTTAAGCAAGAACGGGAAAATTTAAATCAGGCGATTGCTAGCCTCGGTGCTCAATATGAGGATTTACAGCAGGTTGCCACCTCCATCCACCATAAGCTGGATGACTCGGTGAAGCGCATTTCTTCGATTTTAGAGGGTTAGCGCTAATAATTTTATGAAAGAGAATTCGTTAATTTATCATAGAATATCGCAACATTTGTCAAATGTTTTAGCAAGCTATTCTAGGATTGAAGCCAATGAGAATTTTGTAAGTCATGATATCACAGGGATTCTTAAGGATCTTAACGCTACTTTTCCTGATTGTAACTTCACGCTTTTAAAGAACAAAAAAAATCCCGAAGATAGCTTTATTATTAAGTGTAAGATTTTTGATGACAAGGCGTGTTGCATAAAAATTTACGATGAATGCTGGCCTAGTGCAGCGAGTTTTTTGGACGATCCTGAAAGAAGGCTTATGGGGGCTCTTGCTAAAGATAAGGTGTTTCCCCCAATACATGAATCAATAACTACAGCTGTTACCACCCAAGATGGAAGTTCTGCAGGTAGCAGGGTAGTTATATATGATTATGTTGATGCCGTTGATATAGGAACTTATATAAAAGAGGATGTGACACGTTATGATGAGTGCAAGCAATTACTAGTTGGCTTGATTGTGGGTTTAATTAAAAATCACAAGGTAACTATTATGCTAAAAGATCCTTCGGGTATTTACGTTGTGCAAGGTGATGGTGGCAGAAAACGATTGATGATGACAGATACAAATCATATAAGATCTGCCCCACATGCTGGTGAGATGGCGATTGATGGGCGTGTAAGAAAGGCGGATGAACTTGCGGAGAAATTTTTGCAAAAAACACTTGTGGGAAAGAAAATCTATACAAAAAGGCATGAAGAGCGAAGTTCTCAACCGCAGCCTTGGCAAAAAATATAAAGATTTACAGCAGGTTGCCACCTCCATCCATCATAAGTTGGATGACTCGGTGAAGCGCATTTCTTCGATTTTAGAGGGTTAGGCAAAATAGCGCTTATTCAACTTAAGCGCGGCATGGCTCATGCCAAAGAATAGGCATCCTAGGAATATCAAGAATAGTGGCCAGCCAATAGAATTCAGAAAATACTGTTCAGAAAAATAGCCGATATAGGAAAACAGCGAAATACTTGCGGTGGCGAGAATTGAACGGCTGCGCACGATGGTGCTGACATACAGCATAAAACAGGCAAGACCGATAAAGGCGATTTCAAGTACGCTGTTTTGTAATACGTCAAATCCTACCCACAACAACACTATGCTGCTGAGAAAATAACCAAATCCGCAAATGCTGTTATAGACAGTGCGGTTAATACAGTAGCTTAAAGCGAGTAGGCTCGCACCACAGATTAAACCAGTAAGATCGTCTGGAATATCTATCCAGTCGCACAGGCTGACAAAAGAGCCGACCGCAAATGCAAGAGTAACAAACAAAAAAGCGGTACGTTTTAATTGCTTAAAGCATGCACCATATTGCAAGGCTAGTACGCCAAAAACAAGGAATGCAGCAAGGCTTGCATTGCCGCCGCCTGTAGAGAATTCATAGACAGCGACAAACAGTCCAGTCGATTGCAATAAGGCTGATAAAACAATCAGCGCTGTGGCGCTTTTTTCGCGCGATTGTTGTTTGACAAGGGCGACTGCCATAATAAGGCATATCACGCCTGGCCCCAGCGTAATAACAACACGCGCAAGCGAATTAAGTGAATCCCACGTCATTGCAATATAGCCACTTAAGCCCGCCAAAATAAAAATCCCGCCGAGATAGGAGAAAAGTTGCGTCAGGGTAAAAATATTTTTTTTATTGGCCTCGATTTGTTGGCGTCCCAGTGCCGAGGTGATTTCTTCAATACTAATATGATGTGCGCTTGCTAATGCGACGATATCGACGAGTGCCTGATCTCTGTTACTCATGGGACTATCCAGCCAGTAAAATCTTCGTCCCGCAAGAAGTCACTCTCATTGCTGCTAAAGGGCAGGGCAATTCTTTTGCCATCTTTGATAAGCATTGCACCGCACTGCCTGTAAGATGAGTGGCCAAACCCAAAAAAGAACATGCCGCTGCCGCAATAGCTACCTGCGGAAAACTGATAGCCATCCGGCGCACTGTAAGAATTGCTGAGTTTGATATTGGATAATTCCGCGACGGGGAGCAATACCGGTTTTGCGGGCGCTTTTCTTTTAATTTCGGCGGCAATGTTAGACGCGTCTTGCGCATCTTCCGGCGTCGGCAGGTGATTGGGGTCTACCGGAATGACGATATTGGTGGTGATGGGCTGGTTATAGTCGTTGGCATCCACAACTCTCTGGCTAGACATGTCGGGTGCTACAAACGTGATTTCTTCTGCCATGCCTGTCGCCGCAACATAACGGTAAAGGCGTGGCAGGCGGATGTCCGCAACATTACGTATTGGTGCAATGTTGAAATATAATTTTTTACCCCGTATTTTGAAGCTCACCTGCTCGGTAGGCCCCTCGGAAAACAGCAGATCATAATGCGGATCTGCGACAAAGAACCGTGGCAACCCGCTTGCCAGCATAAATAAAATGATTAGCAGCAAAGGCAGGCTGATGCCCAGTACAAGTACGATATTCTCTTTAAGAAATGTCTTATTCATAAAGCCAGCCTAGCATTTCTTTTGTTGGGCGCAACAGCTTTCATAAGTGTGGATGCCCGTTGCCATTGCCGCTGGCGATACGGTGGTGTTTCTTGGCTTGGTAGGCGGTATTTTCATTGCTGGGGCCGTAATTGCGGATGTCATGTTCAACTGCGGATTTGACTTGCATCACCTCTGTTGCAGCATTTTCTAATGCTTGCTTGAGGTCGAAATCCATATCCGTTTTCTTTATTGTTGCAAGTAAGCTGTTGGGTGCTTCTTTCCAGTGCGCGGGTGACTTTATTTTTTTCTTTAGCAGCGTGTGAGTGGCGGGTGGAATATACGGTTTGAATTCCGCCAATATTTGCTTATAGGCAAATTCCAAAAAGGTTTTGCCGCTCATCGGCGCATCTTTGGGATAGATACTGGCATCGTTGCCAAGATTATATTGCTCATAAATAGTAGCGGGGGTTAGCACTTCCTGTTTAATGCGGCCTTCGCCTTTTGCTGTGCCGCGCATACGTTGGTGCGACTGTTTGACGCCCGTTGCCACTTCCAGCATCTGCTCAATCAGCGGTTCATCATGTGTAACCAGCACGTATAGCGTATTTCCCATATCGCTTGATAGGTCTTTGAAATGGTTGGAAAACAGGTCGAGATATGAAATGTCGGCAGTGTTTTTATGGAGTTTGTCGAGCATCTCCGCATAGGCGTTGGTTAGGTGGGGCTTAACTGACCATGGCCATAATTTCGTGAGGCGAACAGATTGCATAAATTCAGGCGAGCTTAACATGGCGGGCGTATTGGGTAGCTTGAGCCGATCATAGCGATAGCTTTCATATTTTACGGCTGTATTTTCTTGTGCATGAGTGGATGGTACGGGTTGCCCCATCTGCGCTATTAATTCGGGATTTGTTTGCGAGCAGAGCATGTAATAATGGGCTTTGATTAATTGAACGGCATTAATCATCTCAACCATAAATCCTTTATGAAAGATTTCTTTGTCGTCGACTGGCAGCATGCTCAGTGTTTGCGCGGATTTTTTCCATTGCGCCATCACCTTCGTAGCCGCGTCGTTAATCACCTTATCGCAAAACACATTCTTGCCCGATTGCCTGCCTTGCGGGATGCGATATTCAATCCGCAAATCTATATCATTGGGGTGTTCGATACGTTCGCCGTGAAGGAAATTCTGTCCACTTTCTTGTAATTTTGCAAATGCCTCTTGGCGTATCTGCTCGCTGATGCTGTCAACGGCCTCAACCATCGGCATAACGATTTGTGGGAAGACTATATCCGCCAGCTGTTTCTGAAAATTCCTGCATGTGCTGGTGGGAATAATCTTCACCCAGTCCCGATTATCTTGCACAAATTTTCCATAAGTGGTGGGCATCATCTTTGCGGCATGCGCGATGTCGGGATTCGTGGCATTTGATTTTTCGTGATAGCCCTGTTCCGTATCCACTACATACAGATTGCGATTCCCCGTGATGGCATAGAGGTCATGCAGAGATTTGAGAAGCTTGTAGGGGGTTCCGCCGAGGTCAGCGCAGGCATCAATGGTGATGTAAATATTGTCGCACCGCTCGCGGTGAAAGGGTTGGTTGATACGGTCTGTATGCGAAGTGCCCATACGCCATATTATTACCCAATATTAACCAAATAACAAGCTGAAAAAGCGAGAAAAAGGCTACGCATAGGAGGATGTTCTGGAAATGGTGGAGGCGACAGGAATCGAACCTGCGACATCTTGAATGCAAATCAAGTGCTCTACCAACTGAGCTACGCCCCCGACAACGATTTGTTTCAATCGAGGTGGCGATAATTAATAGACACAGCTTGTATGTCAAGCAATTTTATATATTTTTCTATTATATTTATCTCGGTCTTGTGCACGATGTGTGGTTGGTATAGTTTTTGGCTTCATTTAGTGAGGAATTTTCTGATGGTTCAGGTCGTTGTTGTTTATCATTCGGGGTTTGGTCATACCGCAAAAGTGGCGCATGCCGTGGGTGAGGGGGTTCTGCAATCTGCTGGTGCCTCAGCGCAGGTCGTGAGTGTGAATGAGTTAGACGAAGCGGCGTGGGCAGTGCTTGATGCGGCGGATGCGATTATCTTTGGTGCGCCAACCTATATGGGGAGTGCGTCAGCACCATTCAAAGCATTTATGGATGCCAGCTCAGCGCGTTGGTTTTCGGGTGTGTGGAAAAATAAAATATCCGCAGGATTTACCAATTCAGGGCATTATAGCGGTGATAAATTAAATACGCTCACGCAGCTTGCCATTTTTGCCGCACAACATGGTATGATTTGGGTGGGGAATAATGAACCGCCTGCTTCAACAAAAGCCGGTATGTGCGAAGAATCGATCAATCGTCTGGGCTGTTCATTAGGGCTTGAAACCCAATCGCATAATGATTCACCGGAAGTGACCCCGCCGTCAGGAGATTTGGAAACCGCCCGCTTATTTGGCAAGCGCGTCGCGGATGTGGCGGGGCAATTTATACACAGGAAGTAGGATGGCAGCGCTTGCAATATTTATAATCAGTACTGGTATCACAAGTATATGAATCCTGAAAAAATAGGACGTAAGATTGAAGTAAGTCAGCATACCTTTGTTGATGAGAGAGAAAGGTTGGCGGGTATATACGGTTGGAATGAAACCGATGCCCGCCTAACGATTCTAAATAAATGCTCAAGCGCACTTATTGCGATTGGCTTAGGATATGTATTCATTCACCAAAATCTTTCTAAAAAACAATGGTGGGAAAACAATTCCACGCTACCTATTGATATCGCACAAATGATAAACGCTGGAAATGAATTTGAAATGATGCTGCGTATTGGATTGATTCAGAATATTTTTTTTGCAGTTGAGAGTTCATTTCGAATTTTTGTACGCGCTTTAGATAGCAACGCATGTTCTAAGGGTCTTTCAGACTT
>JAYTDB010000005.1:0-7126 GCA_043736135.1 Rickettsiales bacterium | reverse complement strand
TCCACTGAAGCCTCTGTGCCATCATGGAAGAAAAACGCGAGTAAGGGTCATATTCAGCGAGTGCTTCTTTAAAACGCGGAATTTGTTTTTCATACATTTTTTCAAACATATCGGCAGAAAGCAGTGCATCTTTGGCAAGATACACATTGCCGCCACGCTGGGCAATCCAATGATTGATTTGCGGAATACGGTTACGAACCCGCGCCGTATTCGGGAAATCGAGCGCAATCGAATAGCCTGCTTTTGAAAATCCGAGGGTTGCTTTGCTGGCGCGGTGATATTTAATGACAGCGAGGTAAGAGAATATACCTTCTTGTTGCAGCGAATTTAAAAATTGCTGCACATGGGTTTCAATTTGATCGCTATCAGGCAGCATACATTGATATTGAAAGAACCCGGCCTTGCCGTAAAGTTTGTTCCAGCCGCCAATGGCATCGAGCGGGTGAAAGAAGCTGTTGAAGCCAATTTTTGCGTTGTGCGGTTTATCGGTAAAGCGTTTAAAACGAATGCGATTATAAAGCGCCATCGAATAGCGGTTGAGCAAGAAAGACGGCGCATGAAGCGGCACATTCAGCTTGGTTTTTGCGGGCGTATAATATTTGCATGGGCTGCCACCATCCTCCACGCTGATATGGCTGGCCGCTTCAAAAATACCACGTCCAACATCGCCATTTTTTGCCATATGGTCAATCCAGCCGACCATATAATCGGCGCTGTCTTTATGTTGCTTGAAGGCGGCCAGCATGGCGCTGCTATTGGCAACCATGGTGGTGTGGGTGCGTAGGCTCATTGAGGCAATCGGCAATAATCGCAAGCTTACTTCGGTGATAATACCGGTCATGCCCATGCCGCCAGCCGTTGCCCAAAATAAATCGGCATGTTCGCTGGCTGAGCATTCAACGGATTTTCCATTGGCAAGCAGCAGGCGGATGCTGGTCACATGTTCGGCGAATTCACCGAGTTTATATTGGTTTTTGCCGTGCACGTTGCTAGCAAATGCGCCGCCTAGGCTAACAAATTTGGTGCCTGGAATGACAGGCGGAAGAAAACCTTTCGGCACAGAGAACGTCATCACATCGGCAAGGCTAACACCTGCCTGCGCGCGCAAAATGCCAGTGTCTTGGTCGAACTCAATGAAATGGTCGAGCCGTTCGGTTTTAATCACACCATCAGGTTGCAAAGCGGCGTCGCCATACGAACGTCCCAGTCCGCGTGCGATAAGCGGCGAGGTGGCATCGACAATCAGCTTGGCAAGCTCGCGCTCTTTTTCAGGGCGATAGCTGGCACAGTGTGTTGCAGGCGTTAGCCCCCAACCGGAAAGTCGTTCACGTTTAATGCTTGGCATGAAATTACCGTGTTAGTGTTTTAGTATGTCTAACACATGTTGCGAAATGATGCTGTTGTCAAAATTATTATGTTCAATCTCATCAAAAAAGATGCCTTGCTTAGGATTGTTGGCAGCAGCGAGTAATGTTTCGCCGTGAATAACGGGGATTACATTATCCCTTCGCCCATGAAAAATAGTAAGTGGGGCATTGACATGGGCAATGCGGGCGAGCGAATTAAAATGGTCTCTGATGAGGTGTTTGACAGGAAAATACCAGTGAATTTCTGCCGCACGATTTACTACCGATGTATAAGGCGCTTGTAAGAATAATGCTTTGGGGGTGAATTCCGTTGCCATTTTGACCGCAACGCCCGTACCGAGCGATTCGCCGTAGAATGCAATGTCATGCAGCGGGATTTCTTTTCCCAGTAGCCATTTTACCGCTGCCCGCGCATCGCTAAAAATACCTGCTTCATCGGGGTTGCCTTCGCTTTTTCCGTACCCCCGATAATTCGCCATTACCACGCCGAGTCCTTTTGCGGCAAGGGCAGCCATCAGGCTGGCGCGGTCGCCGATATGACCTGCGTTGCCATGGAAATAGACAATTGTGCTAAAGCCTTCAGCGGCGGGTTTATACCATAGATGTAATTTCGTGCCGTCTTCGCTGAGAATGAAATGCTCTTCGACACCCCCAAGCCCATATTCATTGGGGGGGGCGATGTTTTTATTTGGAAGATACATGAATTTTCGCTGAAAAACCGTCATGCCTGCCAGTAGCAGAAGATATATACAGCCAATAGTGAGTGCGATATTTAGCATAGTTGTTATAGCCTCATTATAAACGATAAGGCGTTAAGGAATTATTAGTAGGGATAGGGCATCATAGGAAAATGAGTGAATTTTTGACCTTATATATCCTATTTGCCATGCTAGCGACCTGCTGGTTTGATGTGACGCGTTATACCATTCCAAACTGGCTGGTAGGCTCGTTACTGGCGCTTTATCCCGTAGCATTTTACCTGCACCCGCATGGGGTGGATTGGAAAATGGCACTGGCGGCTATGGGGCTTGTATTTGCTTGTGGATTTGTGGTATTTGCGCTGAAAATCATGGGCGGTGGTGATATTAAGTTGATTACCGTACTCGCACTATGGGTTGGCTGGCGGTGGTTGCCGGATTTTGTGGTTTTATTTGCCGTGTTAGGTGGCGTGTTTTCCATTTTCTTGCTGGTCATGCGGAAAATATTTCCGTATGTGCCGCTGCCAAAATCGGTCAAAACGCCACGTATTTTCCAAAATAAAGCGCCGGTTCCTTACGGCGTTGCCATTGCGGGTGCGTTCGTTATTCTAATGGCGCAGGGGAAAATCAGCGTTCTTGCGGCTGTTCTTCAATAGGCGGACTTACTTTTTCTTTTTCAACCACGCGCATACCAATGGCTTTGACAATTTGGTAGTTCAGTTCTGCACCAAAAATAAAGAGCAAATTACTGATATAGGCAAAGAGCAGGGCGGCGATAACCCCACCCAGCGAGCCATAAATCAGATTCACCTGATTGAATTTTGATAGATAGAGCGTGAGCAAATACGTCGTGCCCATCAGCCCGAACGCCACCACCAATGCACCAGGGGCAACCGACACAAAACGCTGCTTAATGTTCGGCAGCAAATAATACAAAAAGCTGATGATAATAAACAGCACCAGCGGAATAAGGTACCTTGATGCCTTATCCCATGCTGCTTGGTAGCTATTCGCCATATCCAGCCCAATGATATTAGAGATATGTTGCAGCACGAGCGGAATGAATACATGCGCTAGCATGACCACCACTAAAATAAATGCAAATAACATCATCTGTACGATGGATAGCAACCTGCGGAAAATATAGGCGGGTGGTGTATGCACATGATAGGCTCGGTTCAGCACGGTGCGCAAGCCCTCAACCGCCGAAGATGCCGTCCAAATCGCGCCAATAATCGAGATGGTGAGTAGCCCCTGCGGCGGCCCTGAGACGATTTCTTCAATGCGTGGTCTAAGCGCGAAGGTGATGTGGTTTGGCAGATGTTGCAGCACGTAATTGATCAGCGTTGCACCAGATTCGCCTTGGCCAATCATACCCGCGATGGCGACGATGAAAACCAAAAATGGAAATAGTGATAGCAGGCTTAGGAATGCTAAATAGCCTGATAGCTCAACACCATCATGCATGACGGTGTTGTAAGCGGCGTTATATCCACATTTTATGCCGGTTTTAAACATGCAAACCTATAGGGGAATTTGTTGGCTCATGCAGTGGAGTGTACCCAGTCCCCAGACAAAATCAAGGCAATGCACCCCGACTATTTCATGTTTTGGAAATGCCTCAGCCAGTAAATTCAGTGCGAGGCGATCATTCGGGTCATTAAATGTCGGCACCAGCACTTGTTTATTCGCGATATAAAAATTCGCATAAGAAGCGGGCAGGCGTTCACCTTCAAACATAATCGCTTTTGGCATCGGCAGTTCGATGATGTTGAATTTAGTTTTTTTGAGGCGCTTTAGGTTGGCTTGCAACAGCGCATAATTATCATCTTTTTTATTACGCTCTACCACAAGTGCAATCGTGTCTTTATTCACAAAGCGCGCAAGGTCATCCACATGGCCGTGTGTGTCGTCCCCGACTATGCCATGTTCAAACCAAACGATGTCTGTGATGCCGAGATATTTCGCAAACACCTGTTCATAATCTTCGCGTTTAAAGCCTGGGTTGCGGCATTGAATTTCGGAGAGCAAACATTCTTCGGTGGTGAGTAATGTGCCTGCGCCGTTTACGTCAATCGAGCCGCCTTCAAGTACCACGCGTTTGCCTTTATGCATCGGTTGCATGGTTGGGATGGCCAGCGCTTCACCGAGGATGCTAGGAATAACGTCATCTTTTTTGTGGTTAGGGTATTTCGCCCATGCGTTAAAGCGGAAGTCGAGAAATGTGATTGGTGATTGGTGATTGGTGATGAGTGAAGATGTTTTTTTATCTTGCTTACCATTCACCATTCGCGAATCACTATTCACGAGCTTAACACAAATCGGCCCAGAATCGCGCATCCAGATACGGTCAGTCGGCACGTGGAAAAAATCGATCTTGTCTAAATCAGCGCCGATGCGTTCCAGCATTTCCAGCGCCGTTTTATGATCTTTTTCACTGCGCATAAGTAACCATACGCGCTCATGCAGCAAGAGCAGGCGGATGATGTCGGCATACACCCACGGAATCGGCGCGAAACGATCTGGCCAATCATTTTTATTATGCGGCCAAGCGAGTAATGTTGCTTCGTGCTTGTCCCACTCGGCGGGCATGATGTAGGAAGATGTGGTCATTAGCTTATATCTTCAATGTCGACGCCTAAAATGGTGGCGATAGCTTTGCAGGTTCTAAGGCCACCTTGTTTGTGGCCGCTTTCAATTTGTGCGATGAGTGCGCGGGAGACTTTTGCTTTTTGCGCTAGCTGCGCTTGAGTGAGTTCGCGCCATTCGCGGTAGACTTTTACGGGATGTTCGCCTTTAAGTACGCGGTGAAAAACATCACTAGGAATTGTCGTGCCCATATCGGCGATGGCGGCATCAAAACGCGCAATTTCATCGTAGGCTTCCGCACGCGCGACCAAGCGTTTGAACTCTGGTTGTGCCACCAGTACAAAGCGTTTTCCGCCGCGTTCAATTGTTTGTAATGTCATACCTGATATGCACCTCCACGTGCCAATATATCTACAATATAAATAATCATTCGTTTGTTCTCTATCGTATAAAGCACTCGCCAATCACCCACTCTTAATCTGAATCCTTCGCGACCTTGCAGCTTTTTTACATTGCTATTGGGGGCATAGGGATTATTCGCCAGTACCATAATTTTTTTCTCAATCGTTAGCCTCACATTGACTGGCATGCTTCGTAAGCTACGCCGTGCAGGTTTGGCATACTCAATCACATACATAATGTAACCTGTGGTAACATTTTTGTCAAGTTGTCATCCGTTATCTGCCCACCGTGACGTAAGTCCCGAATACGCATCCACGCGACGGTCGCGGAAAAACGGCCAGTTGCGGCGTTTATCTTCAATGAGAGCAAGGTCGATTTTTGCCATCACGATTTCTTCTTTGTCGGCGCTGCCTTGTGCAAGCACGCGGCCATACGGGTCGCAGATGAACGAATTGCCAAAGAATTCCAGCCCATCACCGACAATCACTTCTTTGCCCACGCGGTTGCACGCGCCAACAAACACGCCGTTTGCAATTGCGTGCGAGCGTTGAATGGTCACCCACGCATCGACTTGGTCTTTTTCCCATGCGGCTTTTTCGCTTGGGTGCCAACCAATAGCGGTGGGGTAGGTGAGAATTTCTGCGCCTTGCATAGCGGTGAGGCGGGCCGCTTCTGGATACCATTGATCCCAGCAAATCAGCGGGCCAATTTTCGCGGCAGAAGTAGGGATGGATTTGAAGCCTTGGTCACCCGGCGTGAAATAATATTTTTCTTCAAAGAGTGGGTCATGTGGAATGTGCATCTTGCGGAAAGTATCTTTAATGCTGCCGTCTTTTTCAATCACAACGATGGTATTAAAATACAGGCCATCAGCCGCTTTTTCGTAAATGGAATTAACAATCACCATGCCAGTTTTTTTGGCAACAGTTGCGAGTGCCTGCGTGGTTTCGCCATCAACCGCTTCACCGTAATTGAAATATTTTTGGTCAAGTTTCTGGCAGAAATATTCACTGCGGAACAGCTCTGGCATCACGGCAAGTGTCACGCCTTTAGAGGCCGCTTCTTCAAGCATGGAAACGGCGCGTTTAAGCTGTGTATCACGGTCGCCGTGATACTGCATCTGCAATAAACCTAAGGTGAGGGGGTGAGTCATGGGCTTCTCTTGTATTATTTGAATGAAAGGGGTGTAGCGCAACTGACCATAAAATGCCAATAATTTATCTATTATGGGCTATGTTTTTACGCTAGGGCACTCTGATTCTTGCAAAAATGCGATAAAATCCTACCATACAAATACTGGCTTACAGCTCTTATTATTGCCCCCCTCGCTAGGGTCAGCATTATACTCTGCTAACATCAAATGCATCCACTCCGCCGACGGTGCAGACTATGGAATTTGAATTCAGCGCAGTCCCATCCGACCAGTAGGGAGCTGACGGAGCAAATGGATTTGCTGTTGATACCATAAATGTACCGCTATTAGGCATGCCATCATCAATTTTTAAATCCAACCCGTAAGCATCTGCCGCTGACATGGTGGCGACAAAGACATTAAGTGTCGCCGCCCCTCCCGACTGTGCCAAGTAAAATATATTCCTATCTTTGTTTGTATCTACAAATTTAAAATGTTCTGAATATTTCAAAGTAGCCGCTGCCCAATATAAACCACCCAGCTTTGCTTCTGGCATATACAGTTTTTGCTGATTATTATAATTACTAACTCCCGCAGGAATACCATAGCCGCCACTATCCAAATCCCCATTAAGCGTACTACCAATGGTAGGAATTAGCCCCGCATCCGATAAATGGCGCCAGAAGGCACCACATTCCCCCCAGCAGCCCCATTCTAAAGTTGAATAAATTAACCCATTATTACCCCCAAAGTTAGACCCGCCTGCGCTGCTCCCGGTAAAGGTAAACATGCCAAACTTAGCGCTGTCAGCGGGTGACATATCCCCTGGCAGGGAACCGTATCTATCTTTAAATACGTTTACGGCTGCAGTGAATTTATCTTTCTGCGATAGCGTGGCACGTAGCTTTGCCACGCGTATCAGGTCATTGCCGAACAGC
>JAYTDB010000004.1:0-2186 GCA_043736135.1 Rickettsiales bacterium | reverse complement strand
GCCGAGCGCGAAGGCTTGATGGACAGACTGACGGTTATTCAAGGCACGCTCGGTAAAGCATACGGTGTGATGGGCGGCTATATCGCCAGCTCACGCGCGCTGATTGATATGATTCGTTCCTATGCCCCAGGGTTTATTTTTACCACTGCCTTGCCGCCATCGCTGGCTGCGGGTGCGAATGCAAGCATCCGTCATTTGATGGAAAGCAATGAAGAGCGCGAAAGCCAGCAATATAAAGTGAGTGTGCTGCGCGATATGATGGAAAAAGCGGGCATTCCCGTGATGCCATCTGTGTCGCATATTTTGCCTGTGTTGGTGGCGGATCCTGTCTTGTGCAAAGAAGCGTCAGACATGCTGCTCAATCAGTTTGATATTTATGTGCAGCCGATTAATTTTCCAACCGTGCCGCGCGGGACGGAACGTCTGCGGATTACGCCGAGCCCAGTCCATACGCATGAGATGATGTTTGAACTCACCCGCGCACTCGTTTGGGTGTTTGAACGCCTAAACATCAAACCAGATATGGAAGCGGTGAAGAAGGCCGCTTAGTTATTTTTCTGGCGTTCTCGGCTTGTTTTTATCAGCTGCATTTTGTCTTAGTAATCGCAAGTTCCAATCGCCATGGTCGATATAATTTCCAAATTTTTCACGCGCACGGGTGACGTGTTTTGCCTCTTCAAAGCCTGCAAATCCTTCTGGTGGATTAACTGGGTGAGGATTTGGGCTGCTTTGCGGCAATGCAACGCCTCTATACGCACAGATGAGATTTGTTACGGCAATGCCCGCTAGATTGGTGGAAATATTATCTTCGCTAAGGCGTATAAAATCGCCCTTATAAATGCCTCTTTCTCGATATTCGAGATTGTTGCACATAATAATGCTGGGGAGCTTGTCTGCATCTGGATAATATTGATTAAACCCGCCCTCTTCCAGATGCCTTTTCATATCATAACCACTAAAATCCCATACCTGACCCAGCTGCAGGTCTGTTATCATAAAAGCAACTTTGGCACCGTCTTTATGCGCTTGTTTGAAGGCCTGTGCCGCTTCTTCAATATTCGCCGCTTCGTAAATTCTTTCAAAGCCAAAGGCTGCTTGGAGCTTATGCTCTTTGCCTGCGTGCTTATCAAGCTCATCATCCCCCCAAATAATGGATAATCCCTCGCCGAGTTTATTAGGTTCGATGGTAGACATTTTTAAGCCCGATACAATGCACCACCCGTCACTGCGCGGAGTGTGCCAGTGGTCGATGGCAATGAAAGCGGCAAGCGTTTAAGGCTGCGCACTGCGAGGAATGCGAAGGCTTGCGCTTCTAACACGTCGCCTTGCCACCCGAGAGATTCAACCGCATAAACATGTTTCAGTTTTTCTTTCAGCTTGCCCATCAGCGCGTTATTATGACGGCCACCACCGGTAATGAACCATTGTTTCGCAGGCGAAGGGAAATAATGCGAGCCCTGTTCCACGGCGGCGACTACAAATTCGGTGAGTGTAGCTGCGCCATCTTCGGTACTCATATGCTGCAATTTATCGCTGTTGAAATGGTTGCGGTCGAGCGATTTTGGCGGGTGTTTCGCAAAATACGGATTGCTCAAAAGGTCGGCAAGCATTGTGGTGTCGGTTTTTCCTGCCAGCGCAAGTTTACCACCTTCATCATAATCCACGCCGGTGCGCACATCCGCCCATTCATTTATCATCACATTGCCGGGGCCTGTATCAAAGGCGAGGATGTCGAGCGCCATCAGCTCATTGCTGGCGCGTTCTGATTTGCCAATCCACGTCACATTCGCGATGCCACCAATATTGAGCACGGCAATCGGTAATTCCATATGGCGGGCGAGTGCGGCATGATAGAGTGGAACCAGAGGAGCACCCTCACCGCCTGCGGCTACGTCACGACGGCGGAAATCACACACCACGTCAATGCGGGTTTTTTCAGCGAGTAATGCGCCATTGCCCATTTGCCATGTCAAATCTTCATCAGGGCGATGCGCCACTGTCTGACCGTGGAAACCAACGACTTCCACGTCCTTATAAGTCAGGTTTGCTTTTTCCAATAAGGCTTTGACCGCTTCGGCGTGCTTCATGGTCATGACATGCTCTGCCATCAGCAAATCGCCCTGCCCGCGAACAGCAGCGTGGAGAATTGCCTTCATCGCATCATCAAAATGCACGGTTAATGATGC
>JAYTDB010000003.1:0-2872 GCA_043736135.1 Rickettsiales bacterium | reverse complement strand
GTCGAATCGCAAATCATCGCTAGAACGTTCGCATCACCATGTTTTTTGAGCGACGCATAATCTGACACGGGACCAACCAGCGGGTTCGCATCAAATTTCCAATCACCCGTATGCAAAATCAAGCCTTTCGGCGTGGTAATGGCGAGTGCTTGCATCTCTGGAATCGAGTGCGTCAGCTCAATCAACTCAATGGCAAACGGGGCGATATCAATTTTTCCGCCCGGCTGAATTTCAATGATTTGTGGTTTTTTACCAGGCCCCATCTCATTTATTTTGTTACGCAAAAATGCCGCCGTGAAGGGCGTCGCATAAATCGGGCATTCCAAATCGCGCCACACATGCGGCACCGCACCAACATGATCCTCATGCGCGTGCGTGATGACTAAGCCTAATAAATCTTCTTTGCGTTCGGCGATAAAACTCACATCGGGCACAACGATATCAACGCCTGGTAAAAATTCATTGGCAAAGCCAATGCCGCAATCAACCATCAGCCATTTGCCACCATATTGGTAGAGATTGAGGTTCATACCAATTTCGTTCGAACCGCCCAGCGGTACAAACAATAATTCGTCAGTAAATTTCTTGAAATCCATTTTATTTTCTTTCTTTCCGTCATTGCGAGCGCAAGCGAAGCAACCCATGGATTGCCGCGCAGCTAACACTCCTCGCAATGACGAGGGTTATTTCTGGTTTAATTCGAAAAGCCCTTTGAGACCCCAGATAGTCAAATCAGGCACTAATTCTTCAATCACCGGACATGCGGGCGCGTATAACGACGCAAGCCCACCGGTGGCAATTACTTTCATTGGCTTGCCGTATTCGCACTTGATGCGGGTGGTGATTCCATCAACCAACCCCGCATAGCCATAATAAATTCCCGACTGCATCGCACCAACGGTGCTTGTACCTATCACCTTATCAGGGCGTTGCACAGGAATATGTGGCAGCTTCGCCGCCGCACGGTGTAGCGCATCCAGCGATAAATTTACCCCTGGGGCAATCACGCCGCCAATATAGTCGCCATTGCCGCTCACCACGTCAAACGTCGTACCCGTGCCAAAATCCAGCACAATCATCGCCTGTTTATAACGCATCCACGCGGCGTAGGCATTCACAAGCCTATCGGCGCCGACCTCACGCGGGTTGTCAATCTTCACCGCCAGCCCCGTTTTCACACCGGGCGAACCAATCACCATCAAATCACAATTGAAATATTTTTTGGCGAGCTGGCGCAAATCAAACAATGCCTGCGGCACCACCGACGCCGCCACCGCCGCTGTAATCTGTTTCAAATCAATTTTATTATATTCCAGCACCTGCTTTAGCCAAACGCCATATTCATCCGCCGTGCGTTTTGCGTCGGTGGATATGCGCCACTGCCCGCGCACCACCTCGCCGTCAAACACTGCAAACACCCCGTTCGTATTCCCTATGTCGATTGTTAGAAGCATTATTCTTAATCCTTGTCATCCCCGCGAAGGCGGGGATCCATTATTTCAACCATCTTTAAGCATATAACACGCCTTATGTCACGCAGCTTAACACATATTAAGTTGAAACCCGCATGAAGAATAACTAGGTTAAAGCAGCAACTAATTTATTGAATAAACATGAAAATCATTACATGGAACTGCAACGGAGCGCTTAGGAAGAAATTTCATCTTATCGATGATTTTGAAGCAGATGTTATTATTATCCAAGAATGTGAGAATCCTGAACTTACGGGAGGAGCATATAAAGAGTGGGCAAAGAATTACCTGTGGACTGGAAGCAATAAACACAAAGGGCTTGGTGTTTTTGTAAAACCTCACATATCACTAGAAAAACTTGATTGGTCAGATGATGGATTACAGTTGTTTTTGCCATGCAGAATTGGAAACAATTTTAATTTAATCGCTGTGTGGACCAAGCAAACAGAATCACGAAAATTTCGATACATTGGACAATTTTGGAAATATCTTCAGCTTCACAAGAAAATATTTAAAGATGAACCTTCTCTTATTTGTGGAGATTTTAATAGCAATGTTTGTTGGGATAAAAAGCATGGCTTGTGGAGTCACGGCAATGTGGTTCGCGAATTAGATGAAATCAATGTTCAAAGTATTTACCACGAATTGACGCAAGAGCCTCAAGGAAAAGAGTCGCAGCCAACTCTGTTTATGCAGCGAAAACTAGAAAAGCCCTACCACATTGATTATGCTTTTGCTTCAAAGACTTTGTTTGATATAGCATGCCCAGTTGAAGTTGGGGCGCCAGAAATATGGTTGCAACACAGCGACCACATGCCGCTTGTTTTTTCTCTAAAAATTTAGATTTTTAGAGAACCACAGTCGGAAAGATATCCGCTGCGAAGATGGTGTGTTTTCTACCGTTTGCGTCTTTGATAATCAGCCCGCCTTGCGTATCAATCCCCTGCGCGATGCCAGTGATTTCGCCGTCAGGTAATTTCGCGGTCACTTCATTATCAAAATGCGCCGCCACTAACTGCCACCGTTTGCGGATGATGCCGAAGCCATTATTATGCCACGTGTTGTAGCTTTCAATAAAATGATGGATGCAGCGCGACAGCACAATTTTTGCACTGATAAGCTCAACGCCCGCGTCGGTCAGGCAAGCAGCCGGATACATGGCGTGTGACGGCGAGCTATCAATATTCACGCCCATGCCAACAACCACCCATTTTTTACCTTCATGCTCGAAGGATTCAATCAAAATACCGGCGATTTTTTTGCCGTCCATCAACACATCGTTCGGCCATTTGCAGGTGAGCTTGTGGCCTTTTTCCAGCACAGGCTGAATCGCATCCACCAGCGCGCTGCTTGCCACAAACGACAGCTCGGCCAGCTCTTCCATCGGCTTATCAGGCGAC
>JAYTDB010000002.1:0-3842 GCA_043736135.1 Rickettsiales bacterium | reverse complement strand
CATATTTTTTATCCCACCCGTTGTGGTGGATGCCCATAATACCGCCAACGCCACCTAAAAAGCCAAGCGCATTCGGCAATTCCCATACCACCACCATATTGGCGATATCTTTTGCTTTACGTTCAGACAGCCCTGCTTTTTGCAGGACACACTGAATGGAATTTACCGCACCATCGGTGACGTGTGCGCCGCTACCGGTCATATTCATCAGAAGGATGGATCCGTAATGAATACCCTCATCCATTCCAAAAATAACCTTTTCATGGTTGGTCAATTTCCATGGCTGCCACCATTTTTTGTCCAAACGCGGTTCGTCCTCCAGCTTAAAATGTGAATTTGCAAGTTTGCGCGTTTCCAATTTTACAATCATCGAAGCTGCCCACGACGAGCCAAATAAAAGCGTTGCACGCCCAAGCTCATCCGCGCGCTGTTCACGCGATTTTGTCGTATCGGGTTGGAAATCTTCTAATTTAGTAAGAAAATGCAGGGTTTTTTCAAAGCCCTCAAGGTGCGGCAAGAAAACAATCTTACCCAGACAATGTCCTGCCTCTTTAACGAGGTTTGGTGCAAGCGTATCGGCTACCGCAACAACCCCCAACGAGGTCGCCATCGACACACCTTCAGCAATACCAAGCGCAAAAGATTCGTTCCGGATATTCGTCCCCGTCGCCCTCCCATTCGCATGAAATATTGGTGATGTGCTCACTCTACCCTCTGAATACGGTTTTTCCCACTATCAGAATAGCACAGTTAAGGGCTAAAAATTGTGACGATTCTGTGAATATTCAGAATTTAATCTATTCATAATCTCGCTAGGCTGTGACAAAAAGCGAAGTTTTCGAGAACCGCACAGTAAGCGTACACTTTGTACGTGCGGAGCGGAAGCGCAGAAAACAAAGCGTTTGGCCAGCATAGTAGAGATTGGTTATTCGTCAGATTTATCAGTAGACGAGGCAATAATACCCGAAATATTGCTGGCAATCCCATGCGCGTCTTTTTGGTTATCAATATCCATCATCGCCTCATGGTTGAAGCCATATTCACTGGTCATTTTTGCTTTAACTTCAGCGGTTGGCTCACCCTCGCCTGATTCAAGGATCATCCCATAATCTTCAGGATAGAAGGTGCCAGAATCCTGAGCTTTCATGAAGTCTTCAAGGCGATCAGCCCGCACAGCAATATACGCATAAATTTTGCCGCCGTCGGGGTTTTCACCACGAATAAGTAAAATACATACGGTTTTTTCTGCGATAACCTGTTCTGAAGGCGAAAGTTTAGCCACCGGATCCTCACTTCATAAATGAATCAATAGTTTAACCCATATCAGCATATTAGGTCAAGTGGCTTAATGAAGCGTTAAAACGAGCAAATTCAATGCATTTTTCTGTATATTGGCGTTCAATGTGGCTTTTTTACCGCAGCCAATCGGCATAAATAGGGCATTAAGAAGCGAGTTTGCCCCCTAATGCCCCACCTACTTCTCTAGTTCACAGGCTGATATGCTGCTTCGCTACGGAGTGCAACCACACCTATTGGCGTAGCACCTGCATGCGTTCCGGTTGGCGTTGCCACCGCACGCAAATAACGTTTATTGCCCATATACCCAAAACCATACACGGTACGATCTTTGGTAGAGGCATCAATAACCACATTTAGTGCGGTATTGTTCAGATCGGTAAGCGCAACGTCAGTAAACGTTGAGTTATCATCTGAGTGCGTCAGCTTCAATGTCCAGTACACGCTCACCGACAATGTCGCCGCCGACAGGCCAATTGAAAACACGATATTGGTGCTGTTATAGCCTTGCAAATCTACCGATGCCGATGTTTGCGTGGTTGATACTGCCGCCGGACTGAGTGGCTGCGATACCAGAATATTACGATATAAATCTCTCATGTTTTTCTCCCTAATTATGCCAGCTTGAGTAATTTAATGGCATCAAAATTGATGACATCACCACCCACGCGTTTCGTCGCATAGAATTTTACGAATGGTTTTTCCGTGAATGGATCGCGCAAGATGCTGATGCCTTTGCGGTCAACAATTTGGTACGCCGCTTTGAAATCGCCCACCGCAACCGAGAGTGAGCTTGCAGCTGCAATCGGCATATCCGAAGCCATCATCACAGGAACGCCCATCAATGTGTCAGGCGCACCAGCCGCCAAACCTGGCTGCCAGAGATATTGGTTGGTCGTTGCTTCTTTCAGCAAACGTACGGCGTTTACAACAGTACGATTCATCAAAAAGGTTGCATTACGCGAATGCGCATCTTTCAAGCTGTAGAATAAATTGATAAGACTATCAGCCGTAACCAAGCCGCTGCTACCCGAATTCACTTGTTGAATTTGTCCCCAGCTTGTGCCCGCTGCGTAAGACAAAATACCGCGTGGTTGACCAACACCACTACCTGCAATAAATGCGGTGTTTTCTTTGGCCGCAAAAATCGTCGCAATTTTACCTGATAACCATGCTTCGATATCAATCGCCGAATCATCCACCAATTTTTGTGTCGCTTTTGGTTGCGCATATAATTCATTGGTAGGGATATTACGTTTAGCAAGCGTAGGGGTTGATGTCTCAGAAATACTGCCTGTCTCTGATGTCCAACCAGCAGCCGCTTGGTCATGATCATCGATCAACTCAAGGGCGTCCGAAGAAATTGTTTCGACGGATGCAAGTTGGCGTAACGGCGAAGTTTCCAACACCGATTTTACGATGGTTGACGACATTTGCGCCGTCACCAAATAACCACCATCAGGGTCTGAACCCACCGACAATGCTTTTGTTTGCAAACCTTCAAGGCCCGCATCCATACCTTTACGCAAATAATTGCGGAAGGCTTTGGAATATTCACCGTGATGCGCGTTTGATGATTTGGTTTCAGACACGCCATATTCAGGGCGTGAATACGCCGTTTCAATCGTATCCAAACGGTTTTTATAATTATCCAGAACCGTGCTGATATTATTCAAATGCTCGGTGTATAGGCCATCTGCCGAACCTTTGCGTTCAATTTCGCGCAGGCGACTATCATTCACCTGTTTAAATTGTTCCCACGCGCTGCCCAAATGGGACACGCGTTCTGTAATTTCTGAAATACTCATATTGTTTCCTTTATTGTTAAAAAAAATCCCCGCCGAAGCGAGGATGTGGGGAGATAGGGGTAAATCCGATTAGGCCATCACCAATGTGTGAATGGCTTTGTCTAACATTTCGGCAAGCGGCACGAGATCCGCCTGAACCGCCGCCTTTGCAGGTGGTGTACTTTTCACCACCGTCACATTCGCCGCCGCATTAGCTGGGAATGTCACCAAGCTCACCTCCCACAGCTCCACCGCCGCAAGCAGGCGAACGCCTGTTTCATTATCAATGCGATATTTAACTGGCGAATAGCCAATCGACAGCCCGCTAATCGCACCCTCTTTTAGTAATGCATGTGCCTCTTTTGCTTTTTGCACATCGAGCAGCAAGCGCCCCTCGACATACAAACCATAAGCGTCTTCAAACATGCGGTCGAAGACGCCGATGGGTTCTGATTGTAAATGTTGCCAAAGCAATTTTATATGCTGCACGCCTTGTTTCAGCGTGTCAGCAAATGCGCCTTTCAACATCAGGTCTTTTTGATTATCCACCACGTCAAATACGCTGGCATAGCCCGCGAATTTTCCTAATCCATCCACCGATTTTACCTGCAGTGAAAAAGACATGCGTTTTCGCTCGCGCATCGATGCGCTAATTTTTTTATCGTACATATGATTTCTTTCGTCATCCTGCGGATCGCAAAGCGATAGCGCAGGATCTGGTTTTTATGAAAATGGATACTGCACTGACGCTTACGCATC
>JAYTDB010000001.1:0-11118 GCA_043736135.1 Rickettsiales bacterium | reverse complement strand
CCCGAAACATTATCACGCGGAATTGGCACGGAGTGGCAAAGCAAAGTGGCCGCCACGGAACAAATTTTTCTCATGTTAAAAACCCAGATGCAAGGTAATCTGGGCTGCGAAGCCATCAGCGCACTGGTAGGCCAACAAAAAAATAAATAATGGGACGTATGCGCGCGCTTATTGAAAATAATTTTGGCTTGGTATTATTGCTCTCTTGCGTGGTAGGGCTTGCCGCCCCCATCATGAGTAGCTTGCCTGACGAATCCGCATCGGTTGCGCTCGCCATGCTCACCTATGCTTCCTGTTTTAAGCTGCGCGATGGCGGCATCAGCAATATTCACTGGCGGCGCATTTTGCTATTTTACGGCTTACGTTATATGATATTGCCGCTTGCGTTATTTGGCATCGCGCAAATCATTGTGCCGCATTATGCGCTGGGAATTTACCTGCTAGCACTCGTCCCCGCAGCGGTATCCACCCCCGCTTTCTCACAGCTATTTGGCGGCAGCGTGCCACCCGCATTTGCCATCGTCATCATTGGAACCTTGCTTGCGCCCATCATGATACCGCTGCAATTCTCGCTCTTTGCGGATCAGGCGGTTGCGCCATCCCCTGCCCCACTATTCAAAACATTGGCGTTTTGCATCTTCACCCCGATGGTCATTTACGCTGTCACCAAACATATCAAAAAGCTTCACCATACGATGTATAGCAACGGAAAAGCCATATCCATCATCTTAGTTGCTTTCGTTATCGCACTCGTAGTGGGCAAGCAGCGCGAGGTTATTTTGAGCGATGTCAGCGCACTCATCGTACCACTGGTTTGCACCTTTTTTTTGAATATTGTTTTTATGGCATTCGGTTTCTGGTTTGGGCGAAAATCCGTGCGGGACGAGCAAATCACCTATGCCACTTGCAGCGGGTTTTCTAACGTCGCACTCGGTGTCAGCCTTGCTTTGCTGCATTTTCCAGCACCTGTTATTTTGCTGGTTGCCGTCAGTGAAATCGCATGGGCTATGTTGCCGATGATGATGAAGTGTGCACTAAAAACTCGGTTGCGGCGCCGCTGACCAATTGATTTTTTTGTCGCCAGACATATCCCATTTATACAGCCAATTCTCACCCGCTGTTTCATAATAATTATCTTTGATTTGATAGACAGGATCTTCCAGCGCGCGGTCTAACCCCACAAACTGATAGCCAAGCCCATGCGCCATTTGCAACAATTTTTCCATGGCGAATGCGTTGAGCGGGCTGGCATGCATCACCCATACATGGCGAATATTGCGCCCAAACATTTTCTCCGATGATGCTTTTGCAAACATCATCTGCGCACGCGTAAACGAGATATATTCCGCAATGACTGCCGCCCGCTTATTCGGCGGAGAATCGAGCATACGTTGATTAAATTTCCAGTCCAACCCATCCACCGTCACGGGCGCAATAATATAATGATTTTTTTGCAAGAAATCTTCAAACGCCGTCCGCAGTTCAGGATTCGTCCCCGTATCTAAAAAAGGATGCCTAAAATAATGATACGCCAACCCCGCGCGCTGCATCATTTTTTTGGATACAAGCGCACCTTTCAACACATCCGCCTCATAATCTGCAAGCGGTATATCGCTAAGCGCTTTATGTGAATAGGTGTGGTTTCCCAGCGCAATACCCGCATCAACCCAACGCTGCAAAACCGCCGTCCGCGACTTGGTTTCACCCTCATCATAAAGCTTGCTTTCATTGACGAAGCCTATCGCTGGCGCACCATGTTTTTTCAGCGCATGAATAATTTTTTCATTATACTCATGCTGTTGCGCGGCGGTCTCGTTCTCACGCCCCGGCAGATCGTCAAAAGTAATCGCAATTTCATCCGCAAAACTCACGCATGGAAACGACATCACCAATAAAAGTAGTATCATTAACCGAATCATTTTTTACCTGCCAATGGATGTTTTTCCGTTACCAATTTTTTCAATTTCTCGCCCACCACATGCGTATAAATTTGCGTCGTTGCAATATCCGTATGCCCAAGCAACTCCTGTATCACCCGCAAATCAGCACCGCCTTCTAGCAAATGCGACGCAAAAGAATGACGCAGCGTGTGCGGCGATATTTTCTCTGGGTCGATATGCGCAAGCACTGCAAGTTCTTTTAGCATCACGCCAAATTGCTGACGGGTAATATAGCCTTCACTGCGGTGATAAGGAAATACATATAATGACCCGCCATCATTCTCCAAAAATACTTTCCTTACAGCCAGATAGCATGACAGCGACGCTCGCGTATGGTGATTCATCGGCACTAGCCGTTCTTTATTCCCCTTGCCGCGAACGATTAAAAACTCCACCTCAACTGCCGTACTGCCTTCACGCACCTGCAGTGAGGCCAGCGGCAATGATACCAGCTCCGACACGCGCAGACCCGCACCATAAATCAACTCCAACATTGCTTGCAGGCGCAGCCCTTTCGGCGAATCGTCATCTTTGGCGGCTTTAATCAGCACCATCACATCATCCATCGTCAATGTTTTTGGCAGGCGCTTTCCCATTTTGGGTGATTCAAGCGAGGTTGCGGGGTTATCATTCCTGATTTTTTCTTGATAGATAAAGGCAAAAAACTGCCGAAGTGCCGACAACTTGCGCGCCACGCTCTGCGCTGATAAGCCGCTAGCCGATAGCCCCATAATAAATTGTTCGATTTTAACGCTGGTGATTGCTGAAACGCTCTGTTTCTGGCTGGTACAAAATCCTAAAAAATCCTCTAAATCGCGGCCATAAGCCGATAATGTATTGGCAGATGCACCACGTTCTGCCGCCATCATCTCCAAAAATTGCTGAAGAATACGGGCGGATTCGCTGTTATTCGGCGTTGGTTTGGAAGGTTTTGGCATCAAGCGCTTGCTCCACTGGCACCCTTGAAACGGTTGGCTCTGCTTGTGAAAGCACGAAAGCTCCCATAGCCAACGCTAAGAGTATAAAAGTAAAAATAACCGTTTTTCGCCTATATGATTGCATATTAACACCAATTTGATAATTTGAACCTCACATTAGAGAAACCAGATGAATACTCAAGCAGAAAACCATTCAATCCCCCCCCACCCGCTACTGGGCACAAAGCCACTTGTGCTGGTCGGGCTCATGGGCGCAGGAAAATCAACCGTGGGCAGGCGACTCGCCAGCGCACTCAATGTTGATTTTGTCGATTCTGATAATGAAATCGCGGAAGCCGCAGGCAGCTCTATTTCCGAAATATTTGAAACCTACGGCGAAGCTATTTTTCGTGATTTAGAAAAACGCGTGCTGATGCGCCTAATCGGTGGGAACCCGTGCATTATCGCAACGGGTGGCGGCGCATTTATGAATCACGATATTCGCGCCGAAATCAAACAAAAAGCAACTTCAGTTTGGTTACGCGCTGAGCTCGATGTGTTGGTAGAGCGCGTATCGCGCCGCGACACCAGACCACTACTCAAAACAGGGGATAAAAGCGTTATCTTACGCAAACTCATGGATGAACGTTATCCCATTTATGCGGAAGCAAATATTGTGATTGATAGTAATAATAGCACACATGATGCCGTGGTGCATGATGTGCTCAAGGCCCTTAAAGAACGGATAAATCATGGTTGAGTCACTACGCGTCACCCTTTTGCATCACAGCTATGAAATTCATATTGGCGAGCGGCTGCTTGCCAAAGCAGGGCAATATATCAAGCCTATTTTGCCGGGCAGCAACGTCATTATCATCAGCGATGAAATGGTCGCAAAATTTTATCTGCACCGCTTAGTGAACTCGCTGGAAGAAGCAGGCGTTCGCCACCGCAGCATCATTGTAAAAGCCGGAGAAGCCACGAAAAGTTTAGACAATTTTGGCGCGCTGATGGAGCAATTATTAGAGCAAAAGCCTGACCGCAAAACCGTGCTGATTGCGCTGGGAGGCGGCGTTATTGGTGATTTGACGGGCTTTGCCGCAAGTGTGTTGTTGCGCGGCGTTCCATTCATTCAAATTCCTACCACCTTGCTCGCACAAGTTGATAGCTCTGTCGGCGGCAAAACGGGCATCAACTCGAAATGGGGTAAAAATCTCATCGGTAGTTTTCACCAGCCGCTCTTGGTTTTATCGGATACGGCAACCCTTTCCACCTTGCCACCACGCGAACTGATGGCGGGTTATGCGGAAGTCCTGAAATATGCGCTAATTAATGATGCCACGTTTTTTGATTGGTTAGATGCACACACCACAACCGATTTAGCCCATGCGATTTATCATAGCTGCAAAGCGAAAGCCGCCATTGTCGAGGCCGATGAAAAGGAACAAAAAGATATCCGCGCACTGCTGAATTTAGGACACACATTTGGTCACGCGCTGGAAGCCGAATGCGGCTATGACGGCACATTATTGCACGGTGAAGCAGTCGCAATCGGCATGGTCATGGCGTTTGAACTCTCAGCTCAGCTTGGGCTTTGCCCAGCAAGCGACGTGGAGAAAATCAAAGCGCATTATGCAAAAGCAGGCCTGCCAGCATCACCACTCGCTATTCGCAAAAAGTGGAATATTGATGCGCTGATGGAACATTTCACCCGCGATAAAAAAGCCGAAGCGGGGAAGCTCACTTTCATCCTTGCTCGCGGTATCGGAAAATCTTACGTCGCGAAAGACGTTGAGCCCGCCGCCGTAAGGCAATTACTTGTAACATTATTGTAGCATCATCATGCCCATTCATCTGGATAAAGAATTAGCGTTCTACGGTACAACAATCCTCATCCTGTTGTTTTTATCGGCGTTTTTCTCTGCCGCTGAAACGGCGATGACCGCGCTTTCCCGCGCACGGATTTACCAGCTGGTGATGGATGGGAATAAGCGCGCGCAGCTGGTCAGCAAATTACGCCAGAAAAAAGAAGCGCTGATTGGCGCGGTATTGCTCGGCAATAATGCGGTGAATATTGCCGCATCCTCCATCGCAACCGCCATCACTATCAAAATGTTTGGCAGTGAAGATGGCGGACTACTGATTGTCACATTAGTGATGACGATATTGGTGGTGGTGTTCACCGAAATATTACCTAAAACCTATGCCATCCAAAACTCAGAAAAAGTGGCTCTCACTTTGGCTCCCATTTTGGCGATTGTGGTAAAAATTCTCTACCCGATTACCTATTCCATCCAGATTTTTATTCGCATGTTACTGAATCTCTTTGGTGTCGATAGCACACAAAATAATACGCTGATTTCTGCGACCGATGTGATTCGCGGTACCATCGAACTGCATCACAAAGAAGGGAAGATGATTAAGCAAGATCGCGATATGCTTGGCAGTATTCTTGATTTAAATGACATCGCCGTATCAGATATTATGATTCACCGCAAAGAAGTTGAAACCATCAACGCCGATATGCCACCGAATGAATTAATGGATGCTGCGGTTCGCACCATGCACAGCCGTATTCCGCTTTATCGCGGCGAACCCGATAATATTATCGGGTTGCTGCACGTGAAAAACCTCATCAAGGGCTTTAATGATTCTGATGGGCACATCACCAGTGAAGGCATCGTCTCCATTTGCACAAAACCATGGTTCATTCCTGAAAACACCAATCTACGTAGCCAATTGCTCGCTTTCCGTGCAAAACGCCAACATTTCGCCTTTGTGATTGATGAATATGGCGCGTGGCTCGGCGTAGTGACACTGGAAGATATCATCGAAGAAATCGTCGGCGATATTGATGATGAGCATGATGAAACCGATAATGATATTCAAAAACTGGCCGATGGCAGCTTCATGGTGAGCGGCGATGTCACGATTCGCGATTTGAATCGTGCGCTAGAATGGCATTTGTCGGATGAATCTGCCTCAACCATCGCAGGGCTATTGATTCACGAAGCAGAGCGTATCCCAACGCGCGGGGAAATCTTCACTTTTTATGATATTCATTTTACGGTAATGGATCGTGTGGCCAATCAAATCACCCGTTTGAAGATCCAGCCATTACACAAAGACACTCAAGATGGAATCTGATAACACCCATTTCATTGTCGAATATCATCAGGTTGGAAATAGTATCCGCGTGACCGCAATGGACCCCATAACACTTACGGAAGTGGTTATTGTTGGCTCACCAAAATCGACTAAAAAACAACTCTCGGATTTAGCAGTAAAAAAATTACGCTACATCTTAGCTAAGGACAAAATATGATTCGCCGTTTTCATCAATTTAACAATTTTCTGCGCCGCATTCTGGGCAAACCGCAAATCAAACATAAATACCCGAAATATAAAAATCAGGGAGCACCAAAACGTGGAAAGCTCACGGGTTTTGCCTATGCAAAAGCATGGGCGTGGTATCAGTTCAAACGCGCATTTTTTATCGGCGCCCTGATCGGTACGATTGCTTTTATTGCGCTGTGGATTTCGCTTCCGAGCATCAAAGAACTCAATAAATTCACTAAAAAACCCGGCATTGTTATCACCTCCGAAGATGGTGAAGTCATCGGCAGCTTCGGCGATGTGTACGGCTCCTATGTCAATTTTGATGACATGCCAGAATCGTTGGTGGATGCGGTTATTGCTACCGAAGATAGACTGTTTTATTACCACCCTGGCATTGACCCAATCGGTCTTGCCCGCGCCATGTATGCCAACGCCAAAGCAGGGCATGTGGTGCAAGGCGGCAGCACCATTACGCAACAGGTCGCTAAAAACGTATTCCTCACACCCGAACGCAGCATGTCGCGAAAACTGCGTGAAATGTTGCTGGCGTTTAAACTCGAATGGTCATTCACCAAAAATGAAATCATCACCATCTATTTAAACCGCGTGTATCTCGGCTCGGGCTGTTTTGGTGTCGATGCTGCAAGCAAACGTTATTTTGGCAAACAAGCCAGCGAGATGACTTTATCCGAATCCGCCATCATCGCAGGGCTACTCAAAGCACCGTCACGTTTTGCGCCGACCAACAATCCCGCCCTTTCACAAAAACGCGCCGAACAAGTGATTATGAACATGGCGGATGCGGGATATATCACTCCAGAAAAAGCGCTCAAAGCCCGCAAAGAAGTACCTGAAGCATTAAGCGGTCGCAAAAATCTGACCGAGAGTTATTTATATTTCAGCGATTGGGTGCTCGAACAATTGCCAGAATTTATAGGCAATATCACTGATGATATCGTTGTAACCACAACCCTTAAACAAGATTGGCAAGTAGCAGCCGACAAAGCGATTGCCGAGGTGATGGATAAAGATGCAGAAAAGCTCAACGTCTCGCAAGCAGCACTCATTTCGATGACGCCAGATGGCGCAATCCGTGCCATGGTCGGTGGCCGTGATTACAGCAAAAGTCAATATAACCGTGCTACCCAAGCGCTGCGCCAACCCGGCTCATCGTTTAAAATGTTTGTGTATTTGGCTGGCTTAGAGGCAGGCTTCACACCGGACACGGTGTTTGACGATGCGCCGATTACCATCGGCAAATGGCAGCCACAAAATTATGATGGAAAATACGCAGGCGAAATTACGATGCGCTATGCGCTAGCGCATTCTATCAACACCATCGCCGTGCAAATCAGCCAACAAGCAGGTTTACAGAGCGTAGTTAATGTTGCCAAACGCCTAGGCATTCACTCGCCGCTTTCACCGTTACCATCGATTGCTCTCGGTTCAACTGAAGCAACACTGCTTGAGATGACCACCGCCTATGCACATTTGGCGGCAGATGGTAAAGCCGTAAAACCTTACGCAATTAGCACCATTCGTACCAAGCTGGGTAATGTGATTTATCAATATAATCCTGAGCCAGCCGCAACGGTTATTCGCGCGGATATTGTAGGGCAAATGAATGATATGCTATCAGGCGTCATTCAACATGGCACAGGTATGAAAGCCAATATCGGCCGCTCAGCCGCGGGTAAAACCGGTACCACGTCGGACTATAAAGATGCATGGTTTATTGGCTATACACCTGATGCCGTAACCGGCGTGTGGGTCGGCAATGATAATAACGCCGAGATGAAAAAAGTCACGGGTGGCACGCTCCCTGCGCCGATTTGGGCGAATTTCATGAAACAAGCATTGGCTAAAGTCCCTGCGCGCCCACTGCCGATACGCTCAGCAGAACCACTGCCTTGGCAGCCAACTGCGCATGTGCTCAGCCCAGAAGAATTAAGCAGACAAGCGGGTAATAGCGTTATTATTCCACAAGCGGAACAAAATGTTGATGACTCGCCTGAGCTAGACGAAAAATTCTGGCAGACATTGCGCGAGGCAGCACCGAATTAAGGACATAACTAATGAAATTTATGATTAGCTGTACCGCCATAGGCTGCTGCCATGTTTGGTCAGCCATTTTTCATGCGGGGTGAAATGCGGACAAATATGTTCTAGCGCATCCCAAAATGCTCTGCTGTGGTTGTGATGCAGCAAATGTGCGACCTCATGACAGACGACATAATGCATCACCGCATAGGGCGCAAACGCCAACCGCCAACAGAGTGAAAGCTCGCCCTTCGCCGAACAGCTTCCCCAGCGCGACGTCGTTTCACGCAAGGTAATTTTACGCGCTTTCACACCGAGTTTGGCTGCATTTGCGTGGGCAATTTCGGACATCCTTTTAAGTGTCTCCTGCTTAATAAAATCGCGCACACGTCGCGCAAAAAATGCTTCATCGCCCGACACCAAAATTTTATTATCTTCCAAACGAACCACCCCACGACCACCCATATATTCAAGGGTATAATCCCTGCCCCATAACGGTAGCACCGCGCCATGTACAAACGTCACCGCCTCATCTTGTTTAAGCTGCGCGGCAATCCAATCGGTTTTACTCTGTGCAAATGCCAGCCCTTGCGCCACGGATATACCACGCGGCAAGGTCAACTTCACCGATTGTTTTTTTGCATCATAACGCAGTATCAACCGCTTGCTACGCAGATTACGCGTTGCAATTAATGGTAGCTGAATGGTGCCGACTGTGATAGAGTGCAACGCGTTGTGAATGTGTGTGGTCATACCTTCCTTCTCGAAGTCATTTTGAGGATGAGCTAGGCAGCCAAGGCAAGGTGCGCGGAGTGTACAACAAGTACATGAGCATACCGAGACCGAAGGATAACGACGCCCATTCCGAAATGACAAAGAGAATATATGCGATTTCCTCCTGCTTTCATAGAGCGTTTACGCTCCCACTTTCTGATGTCAGAGGTCGTCGGTCGTCGCATCACGGTAAAAAAATTAGGCCGCGAATATAAAGCCTGCTGCCCGTTCCATAACGAAAAATCCCCGTCATTTACGGTCAATGATGATAAAGGCTTTTATCATTGTTTTGGTTGTGGCGCACATGGTGATGCCATTGAATTTATTCGTAAATATGAAAAATGCTCCTACCCTGAAGCCATCGAAGCATTAGCACGTGAAGCAGGCATTCCTTTGCCTGAATATTCACCTGAAATTGCCAAGCGTATCGAAGTACAAAAAACGCAACATGACGTGGTGGAAGCCGCCTGTTTATGGTTTGAAAAACAATTGCAAAATCATACGCATATGGATGCGCGCACCTATCTTGAAAAACGTGGGCTGAACGCCGAAACCATTCGCCAATTCCGCCTAGGTTTTGCGCCAGAGGGCAAACATGCCATGCATGATCACCTGCTCACCTGTGGCTATAATTTGAAGCAACAAATGGAAGCGGGTCTCGTCAGCAAATCCGAATCAGGGCAAATTTACGATAGGTTCCGTGGCCGCGTGATGTTCCCCATCCGCGCCAGCAACGGCAAGGTGATTGCTTTTGGCGGGCGCTTGCTTGCGCCGCATAAAACCATGCCAAAATATTTGAACTCCCCCGAAACGGAGCTGTTCCATAAAGGCAGCGTACTGTTCAACCTCGATCAAGCCAAAAAACCTGCGCGCGATGTAGGTATTGCGGTGGTGATGGAAGGCTATATGGATGTGGTGATGACCGCGCAATATGGCATCCATTATGCGATGGCGACGCTCGGTACGGCGGTTACGCCTGAGCATTTGCGCCAACTTTGGCAAGTTTGCAAAGAGCCAGTACTGTGCTTAGATGGCGATACGGCAGGGAAACGTGCCATGCTCCGCGCCGCTGAAATTGCACTGCCACTTATTACGCCAGGTTTTTCATTGCGCTTTGCCGTACTTCCGCAGGGCGAAGATCCCGATAGCTACATTCAAAAACATGGCAAAGATAGTTTTGAAAAACTATTGCAACACTCAAAACGCCTGTCGCAAGTGTTATGGGAAACGCTGTTGCCACAGTATAAAGTGACGACGGCAGAAGGCCGCGCGGGCTTAGAAGGCGCATTTAAAAAACTCGCGAATTCCATTGCTGATGCGACCGTGAAACAACATTTCATCGGCTATTTCAAAAAACAATTATGGGAATCTACCAGCAACAAAAAAGCTCCGCTGCAAGTGCGCTCGGCGAAGGTCGAACAAATGTTGGCACAACACCAACATTCGGCGCTGGAGTCGCTCACCCAGCGGATGCTGAAAACGCTCATTACCTTCCCCGATTTGCTGGCGCGCGCGCAAGTTGAAGAATTTATTTCACACGCCACTATCTTATCGGCGCGGATGCAGCATTTGCGCGATGCGCTGATTCATGTGGCGCACCAGCATGAAATTGCTGATGGTGAATCCTTCCGCGTTGCCCTCGCTTCGCACGTATCCGAAGAATGGTGCATTGAATTTATTGGCGAAGCCCTCAAGCTGCCTTATCGCCAGTCACTATCAGAAAACGATGCGATGGTGTTGTGGAATGAGAGCGTATCTTCGTATAATATTGCCCATATGCAATATGAGCTGGCAGCTCTGCAAGAACAGGATCATGGCATGGATGAAGCGGGATTTAAGCGGTTAGTTGAGCTGCAACATGCCATCCGCGCAGCCCAACAGCAATATAATGCAATGCCGCTTAAAAGTGACATTGCTTAACTTTCCTATTGAAATTTAAGAATAACCACCTATATCTGAGCGGTTACGCTGTCCACCCCAACCGAGAGGCAGTATGATTTTTCCTTTTTTATTCAGCGGCTTAATGTCGAAGAGCAAGGAAAACACGCGCAATTTACCAGCGAAAGGGTCGCCTGATATGGCAAGCAAATCGACTGCAACGAAGAAAA